>JALWZK010000151.1 GCA_027002665.1 Campylobacteraceae bacterium
TCTGGACCGTGTCTCAGTTCCAGTGTGGCTGTTCATCCTCTCAGACCAGCTACCCGTCATCGCCTTGGTAGTCCTTTACACTACCAACCAGCTGATAGGATATAGCCTCATCCGTAAGCAGATAACTTATAACCGATAATGGATAACAGCTTTCTGTTCTCCGTTATCCGCTATCCGTTATCCTTTTCCCCCTCATACTTCTGTATTCAGGGCATATGAGGTATTAATCACCGTTTCCAGTGGCTATCCCTCTCTTACGGGCAGATTAGCTATACTTTACTCACCCGTTCGCCACTCGTCAGCGTCCCGAAAGACCTGTTACCGTTCGACTTGCATGTGTTAAGCACGCCGCCAGCGTTCACTCTGAGCCAGGATCAAACTCTCCATTAAAATACTTTTATGGATTTCTTTGAACCATTCTTTTTTTAACTCAAAATAGACTTGACTTACTCTTCACTTATATTTAGTTGTTAAAGACCACTCAAACTTCTTTTCGTTTGTGGAGGCGTATTATAGACAAATTTTTTTTTAATGTCAAGGGGTTTTTATATTTTTTTGTGAATTTCTTTAATAATTTCTATTAAATCTCTATTCTCTACATCAATTACTATATCAGCAATCTCCAAATATGCTTTCTCTCTATCATTATATAACTCTCTTGCCTTTTGGGGTTCTAAAAAGAGTGGTCTCTTTTTTATTTTAGCTTTAGAATTCTTTGCAGTTAATAGCCTATTGTGAATCCAATCAAAAGAGGCATGTAATAGAATAATTTTCCCCAACTTTTTCAAATTATTAACCTTATAAAAACCTCCTCCACAAGATATGAGAGAGTTATCGACTGAATTTTCAATCCAATCTGCACACTCCTGTTCTAACTCTCTAAATCGACTCTCTCCATACTTGCTAAAAATATCTTTAACACGCATATTCTCCTTCGATTCTATTAAATCATCTGTATCGATATTGAAAATACCATACTTTTTCGAGTATGCTCTTGCTGTTGTTCCCTTGCCTACTCCCATAAATCCAATAAGAATAATATTATTTTTACTCATCTATCCCCCTCTAATCTAATAGTATAATATTAACTATATCCCCAACCTCTTTGGAGCTATCCTCTTCTGAAGTTACCATAAGGGCAGTGTCACTTAGCATATTTGTAAGTATTGCACTTGTTCCACTCTTTTTACCCTGAAAATCAATAAAATAGTTACCATCTTCTAAAATAACTCTACAAGCTGTAAACTCTGCTTTTTTATGTCTCTTTTTAAAAGGCTCTCTTAAAGTGGCTTTAACCATTTTTAAAGAGGAACTATTACTATTTTGTAATTTCTCTATCAATGGAGTAAGATATAAAAGTCCTGTTACGGTTGAGGAGTAGGCAAACCCGGGGAGTGATAAGATAAATTTATCTCCTCTCTTAGCCAACATAATATGTTGTCCCGGTTTTATCCTTACACCTTTAAATAGAACTTCACAACCCAACTCATCAACTATTACATCTTTTACAAAATCAAAGTCCCCTACACTAACTCCCCCTGTTGTTACAACGATATCACTCTGTTGTAGAGCATCTCCAATAGTTTTTGAGATATTATCTCTATTATCACCTATACAGCCCAACTGAAGTGGCTCTCCACCATATTTTTTAATAATAGCCTCCAAGATATAGTTATTACTACTACGAATTTGAGATATATTTTTCTGAACCTCCCCCAGCTCTAAAAGTTCACTTCCTGTTGAGATAATAGATACTATCGGCTTTTCATATACCAGAGGAGATACAATATTTAAACTCGCCATAACTCCAATATCTGCAAAATCTATTTTTCTCCCCTTTTCAATCAGCTTTTCACCCTTTGAATAGTTCTCTCCAACCTCTCTTACAGAAAATCCAAATGGAACGACCTCATCGATAACTATCTCATCTCCATCGACAGTAACATTTTCAATAGGGATAAGTGTATCTGAACCATCCGGCATTAATGAACCTGTAAATGTTTTAATACAGAAGCCTCTCTGAACGCTATCTTTGAGTTCACTTCCTGCTGGATTTATACTTGATATTTTCAATCTTTTAAGCTTTAAATCTTCATGTTTAACTGCATATCCGTCCATTGCCGATGTTCGAGCCTCGGGTGAATTATGGTCTGCTATAATATCTTCTGCTAAGATATACCCTAAACTATGGGTTAAATATCTTTTACTCTTTTTATAATTTTTTATCTCTATACTCTTTATAATCTCCATAGATTTATCAAAATGTAAAAATCCCATTATCTATTTTCCTTATTTGTTAATATTCCACTACCACTCATAGGACTACTTCTATCCTCTGCATAGAGTCGTTTCCCATCTACTATATCATATTTCCAAATAGGGGCATTTGCCTTAAAATCCTCAACAAACTCATCTATAAGCTCTAAGGCTACCCTTCTTCTTGGAGAAAATACAGCTGATATATATGAGGAGGTGTGAATTGGGACATCTCCAATTGAGTGTGCCATCTTCACCTTAGCTCCTCTCTCCTTAGCTATCTCTACCCAACTATTAAACCAACTCTCTAAGATAGGCTCATATATATCAAAACTTAAACCTTCAATATTATCTTCTGCTCGAACTATCCCAATAAATGGGATAAATGCTCCATAATTGGATTCCCTCTCCTCATCTAACCACCTACTAAAAATAGATTTTATATCTAATGGACCTTGATATAACTCCATTTTAACCTCCACAAACAGGTGGAAGAATAGAGACTATATCCCCACTATATAATCTTTTTGATAAATCATTACACATCTCACCATTTACTGCAACTGCACATCTATCCAACCAACTATTGAGAGACTCTATCTTTTGTAAAAAATTGGCCACATCTCTTAAACTATCTGCCTCTATCTCTAAAGGTTTCTGTTCAATTGGTCCTAAAAACTCTATTTTTACCATTAATTTACTCACTTTTTTAAAATTATTTGATTATAAAAGTTGTTTGATATAATTACGCTTAATTCTAATATATAGGTGAACTATTGTGATATTTGGCTCTATACGCTATCTTAACCTTCTACCTTTTCAGATATTTTTAAAACGATATATTAAATACTCCTCTATTAAAATGGCATTTAACTATAAAAGAGATGTTCCAAGTAAGATAAATTCTGCACTGAGAAGACGAAAGATAAATGCTGGATTTATATCCAGTATTGAGTCTCATAGATATAGATGTAGTAACTTAGGAATTATTGCGAACCGTGCTGTATATAGTGTATTTGTGATTGATGGAGAGAATAAAATGGATATGGAATCTGCAACATCTAACCTATTGGCATCAATACTTAATTTAAAAGGTGAAGTTATTATTGGCGATAAAGCTCTAAAATACTATTTAGATGGTGGAAAGGGGATTGACTTAGCTACAGAGTGGTATAAAAAGACATCTCTACCTTTTGTATTTGCAAGACTATGCTACAACTGTTATAGTAAAAATATAAAGAAGATAGAGAAGAATTTTTTAAAACAGCCAATAAAGATACCTCACTATATATTGAAAAGGGAGGCAAAAAAGAGAGGAATTACCCCTAAAGAGTTGTTATGGTATCTTAAATTTATAAAATATAAAATAGATTATAAATCGGCTAAATCACTCAAACTCTTTTTAAAAAAGGCTAAAAATCATAAGTAACCCCTGCACTGACTGCATGTAATCTTGGTGCATGAGTTTTTGCGACCATTCTCTCATAATCAATGAATAGTCCTAAGCCTTTTTCTTGGTCACCCTCTCCATCAAAATCTCTCGAATATATTCCATCTTTCGGAATATCCTTAGATAAATCGACCTCAACTCCTCCACCAACAGCCAGACCATCACTATCTAAGTGGGGCATACTCCCTCTAACTTTCGTCTTAGCCACACCTATTAATCCATATAGATTTGTATTATTAGTTATAGGTAACATAGGTTTAGCATATACTCCAATATGCTCTACTTTTGTTCCATCAGATTGCCAATCGGTTTTAGAGCCTCTCGCTTCAACTCCTATATATTGATTGAAGTCATACCCTACTCTTCCCATAACACCGTAAGTTGTATCTTTATTTGTAACCTTTACACCCTTTTTACAGTGGCAACTATCCTTATATCGGACACCACTAATACCCAATCCTACATAAAAACCATTTGCAGATACTCTCTTTTTAGGTTTAACAACAACAGGAGCTGGTGTTGGCATTGGAGTTGGCGTTGGTTCAGGTGGTGCCACATATTCAGGTGTTGGTTCCGGTTCTGGCTCTAATTGTGACTCTGGCTCTACATAACTCTCCTCCTCTACTGTCGGCTCAATATACTCATCTCCAATAGGATAAGCCTCTTCATCTGCCTCTACCGTATCATATACCTCATAATCTGTAACAGGAGAGATGTCTCCTCCTGCATAACTAAAATTTCCCATTGCAATTAGTGCAATGATTAACAATTTAAAATTTCTCATTTTCTATCCTTTATTTAATTTCTCTTCTCGAATAAAAGCTGTCCCTAAGAGACCAACCAATAAAAATAGAACAATAGTTCCAAAAATAGTAAGTGATGGTGTCGATTTATAATCTTTACAATCACAATCGGCCTCTATTGTGCCACTACCAACTTCACCACTGCCACTTTCAGTAGCAATAATTCCCGCATCGTAAGTTAAATTATCTTTTGTTACATTAATATTAACTCTCCCTGCACTATTGACATCAGAGTCTATCGCATCATTGTCTCCCACATTCTGTTCTGTAAAAATATATCCCGATGGAAGATTGGTAAATCCTATTGTATATTTGCCTCTCTCAATATTATTGAAACTATACTCTCCACTTGCATTTGTCTTGGTTGTCTCAACTACCTCTCCACCACTACTATATAGAACAACTCTGACCCCCTCAACTCCCTCCTCGCTCTCATCTTGGATACCATTTCTATTATTATCATACCAGACTCTATCTCCAATAGTAAATCTCTTACTATCTGTTGGGGTAGGTGTCGGCGTTGGGGTTGGAGTTGGAGTATGAGTTGTAATTGGAGTCGGAGCCGGAGTATAAGTTGGCGTTGGCGTTGGCATTGGGGTTGGAGTATGAGTTGGTCTTACAGTTGGTGTTGGGGTTGGAGTTGAAGAAATTACCCGAGTTAAAGATATAGTAGCATGATTACTTACTCCACCACAACTATCTGCTACGGTATAAGATATATCTGTAGGATTATTATAAAAATCACTATTTGATATAAACTTAATCTCTCCACTATCTGTTACACTCCAAACCCCTTCATTTGGAACTATCAAAGTCTTATTATTATCTTTGAGAACTCCCCCATCTGGTCTTGATACTATTTTAAGAGTTGATTTATTCAATTCGCACTTTGGAGTATCATAGACTATATCATTAGATAGAACGGCTACAGTAGTAATTCCTGTAATTGGTAAATCTTTACTATCATCAATAGCTTTTGGTGGGGTATGGCTTTTGCACTCTCCTGTATAATATTTTCCGCTCTTTTCACTCTTATACATCTTCTCTATATCATCTTTTTTAAGAGCTAAATTATATATCTTTATCTCATCTAATTTACCATTGAAATTGCCCATAGTCTTAGAGTAATACTCTCCTGTGCCAATTAATAACTTTTCGCTATTTGAAGATGATGGGTCTATTGTATAGCTATTGGTTGCATCAAGTTTACCATTTATATATATCTTTATAGTTTTTTTAATATTATCTCGAACTAAGGCAATATGAGTCCACTTTTTTAAAGGTATAGTTGATTTAGAAAAGGTGTCTGCTGTGCCGTTATGTTTATATTTAAATTTTCCACTTTCCCATAAGACCAGAGAGTATTCCGCATTGGCTCCAGCCTCGTCACCGCCACCATTACCTTTTACAATAAGTGCTTCTCTCTTATACTCTTTTGGATATATCCAGAACGATATAGTTAAACTCTCGATAAGGTCAAGATTATTGTCGTGTTTAACGCTCATTGCTCCATTACCAGAAAGAGTAAGTCCATTTTTAATCTTTCCACTCTTAACTACTTTGGCATCTCCACTCAATTTCCCATCTAATTTTAATGGCTGGTGGTTTTTAGTAGTCGCTTTACCGCTACAATCCTCGAATCTATACTCTGCTTTCAATGCAAAACTATTAACTGTAGTCAATATTAAAACTACACTTATGATAAATAACTTTTTTAAATAGCCCATGCTATCCTCCTAAAATTAATATATATGGCTATATCATATAC
>JALWZK010000152.1 GCA_027002665.1 Campylobacteraceae bacterium
GTATAAGATTTATTATGAAGTGGTGGCGCCAGACGGAATCGAACCGCCGACACAAGGATTTTCAGTCCTTTGCTCTACCAACTGAGCTATGGAGCCAATAAAATAACTATATAATTGAAGTGGCTGAAATTATAGCGACTTAACCTTAAATTAACTTTAAAGTCATTAAATTTTTTCAGCCAAATCTGATAAAATCTAAAACTACTTTGTCAAATTTAAATCCTTAACCCTCTCCCTTACATCTCTCATAAATTTTTTACCAGGGTCCCTCTTCTCTGTTCTATATCCACTATCTAACTCCAACCACTCAGGAGTCCCCTCCTCCTCTCTATACTCATAGTGACCTATTAATTTTTTAATCGTTGGATATTTTGCCTTTAAGTATCTTATCAATTTAATGTTGGACTCCAACTGCTCTCGGGTTAAATCCTCCTCTCTATTATCTTTTCCACCAACATTCTCTACCCCAATACTATAGTAGTTTAACCCTATAACATGTCTTGCCATCCAATTTTCTGGCATAAGTCTATATATAGTTCCATCTCTTGCAACTAAGAAGTGGGCAGATACATTTAAAGCACTCGCTTTTGCTATATCTTTTCTATCTGAAAATAGTCTTTGAGGTTTTAATCTATTGAATGATTTTTCAAAACTCATATCAGCAGTCCAATGTAACACAATTATCTTGGGGACTATCTCTATACTATCCACACTAAATCCATAATGCTTCTGAATATACTCCTTTGTTAAATCTATCCTCTCCTGTTTAAAAACTATTGGTTTATCAATAATTTTTATCTTATCCTCTGCTATAGCTATACTAAATATAGCACCAATTAATAATAGTAATAGTCTCTGCTTCATTCTATCTCTCTTTTTTTTATTAGAAGTATAGTATTTTTTTGTGAAAAATTAGTTATATCTCTCCATAATATGCTCTAAGGTAAACTGCATATCCTCATCTAATTCCATATTATTATACATCCACCTAATATAACCCATATCTTTTCTCGCTATTTCCTCTATATTCTCCCCATTGTATTTGCCAAATCTAAATATCTTTAACATAACAGGTTGTTTTGTCAATTCTACCAATTTTTTCATGGGGTTTATATTGGGGTATTCGGTTCGAATCTTCTCTACTAACTTGGAGAGAAATAGCTTCATAATTAGAACATCACCTATCGCATTATGGGCTTTTATGGAAATATTATATTTTTTTGCCTCATCTTCCTCCTTTTTATAGAGTCCCAAAGCATATCTAAAATATTGAAGTCTATGGTATGGAGAGTCGGGATAGAGATGTTTAGCACATCTGAGAGTATCAATTAACTGCATACGGTTTTCAAATCCCTCATTTATTAACATTCCTAAATCAAATTTTAAATTGTGTGCAATTAGATAGTTATCGGGGGTATTTAGAGAAGATAAATCTTTATAAAAATTGCTTTCAGTAAATGGAGGTTTATCTTTTATAAGTTCAGGCACTATATTATGAACCTCCATAGCCTCTATTTTAATTGGAGTTTTACTGCCACACAACTCATCATATATCTTAGCTTTTCCTCTACTATCAATGACCATTGCACCTATTTGAATAATTTTATCACTATCTTCATTCCCAGTTGTCTCTGTATCAAATAATATATATTTTGCCACTATATATTCCTATTGTAAAATTTTTCAATATATTATAATTTGTAAGATTTATTAGTGGTTGAATTTTACAAAATATAACCTATTTTTTCTAATGAAG
>JALWZK010000153.1 GCA_027002665.1 Campylobacteraceae bacterium
ATTCAAATGTTGTAAAATCCAAAAATGACTCATCTACTATTAGGGTAGAATTTTTATCTCTACACTCTTTAATTAGAGGCTCGATATTATAAAATTTTCCATCAGGAGTTGAGGGATTTACAAATATAACTAATGAGTTTGGAGTTATACTATATCTCATATCCAATAGTCTATTTATATATTCTATTTTATATCCATTTATTAGAGAGGCTCTTTTATACTCCAGATATATAGGTGCGAAGAGGATACATTTATCTAAATTAAACTCTCTAAATAGGGAGTATATGGCACTGGTTGCCCCATTAAAAAGCTCTAATTCATCTACGCCTACTCCATACTCTCTTGCCACTGCCTCATATAGAGTATCATAGTTGGGATATGAGGAGATATTTTTAATCTCTATATTAATTTTTGGCTTTATAAAATTGATATTTGAAGATAAATCAATTATATCATCTATGCTACAACCAATCTTTTTTGCAAAATTGGTTATATCTCCACCATGTTTAAAATCCATCTTTCTCCTTTTTAAACTTAATATATTAACATTTTTTAGCTAACATCATCACACTTTTATAAACATTTTGCTACTCTAAGCGAAAAACTATAAGAATGGAAAGAAATGTTAATAGATGGACATGGTAGAGTAGTTAATTATCTTAGGGTATCAGTAACGGAGAGATGTAACTTTAGATGTCAATATTGTATGCCTGAAAAGCCATTTTCATGGGTTCCAAAAGAGAATTTACTATCCTTTGAAGAGCTGTTTCTATTTATAAAAGTGGCGATAGATGAGGGAGTTACTAAAATCCGTATTACGGGTGGAGAACCACTCTTAAGAGAGGATTTGGACTCTTTTATAGAGATGATAAGTAACTATAAACCAGATATAGATTTAGCCATAACCACCAATGGATATCTACTCTCAGATACTGCTCAAAAGTTAAAAGATGCAGGATTAAAAAGGTTAAATATATCCTTAGATAGTTTAAAACCTGAAGTTGCCTATAAGATAGCACAAAAAGATGTATTAGCAAAAGTTTTAAAAGGTATAGATAGGGCATTAGAGGTTGGATTAGGTGTAAAGATAAATATGGTTCCTTTAAAAGGGATTAATGATAATGAGATATTAGATATTATGGAGTTCTGTAGAGAAAGAGATATAAAAGTTAGATATATTGAGTATATGGAGAATCACCATGCAACAGAGACACTTAGAGGAATGCATGGAAAAGAGATTTTAACAAAAGTAAAAGAGAGATATAAGATTTATGCTCTTGGTAGAGAAGGTTCCAGTCCATCTTTCAACTATAGAACAGAAGATGGATATGAATTTGGACTTATTGACCCACATAAACACGATTTTTGTGAGAGTTGTAACCGTATAAGATTGACGGCAGAGGGACATTTAATCCCATGTCTATATTTTGATGAGGCATTAAGTATTGCAAAACATGTAAAAAGAGGTGATATTAAAGGTGCCACTGAAGTCCTATCAAAAGTGCTGAGAGATAAACCAAAAGAGAATAGGTGGAGTATAGATAATCAAGAGGATATATCCAGTAGAGCCTTTTATCAAACAGGAGGTTAAAAGAGATGTTCTATTTAGTCGAACAGTTTTTATCTATTCAGGGGGAGGGGAAATATGCAGGTGTTCCATCTTACTTTTTAAGGACGGGTGGGTGTAATCTATCATGTGCTGGATTTGGTGCTAAATATAAGATTAATGATTTAGAGTGTATAGGTTGTGATACCTATTTTGCCGTCGATTCACACTTTAGTCCACAATGGAAAAAGATTACTAATCTAAAAGAGTTTACAAAAGGGTTAGAGAGAGAGTTTAAAAAGATAGGTTATCTCCCACATGTGGTAATTACAGGCGGAGAGCCACTTCTATACTATACAGATAAGGTATTTTATGGTGTGATTAAATGGCTTGTTAAAAAGGGAATTAAGGTAACCTTTGAGACAAATGGAACTATTGAGATTGATTTTGAGAAATATCCTGCATATAAAAAGTGTATATTTGCACTCTCGATTAAACTTAGTAACTCCGGTGAAGATTTTAATAAGAGAGTCAATTTTAATGCTATAAAATCTATTATAGATAACTCAAAGGAGAGCTTTTTTAAATTTACAATTACTAAACAGCTCATCAATACTACAGCCCTGGGCGAGATAGCAGTGGTTATACAGGATTGTAAAAATCCAATAGTATATTGTATGCCGGTAGGTGAGAGTAGAGCCACAATTTGGCATAATGATAGAGCTGTATTTGAGTTCTGTATGGAGTATGGTTTTATATATAGCGACAGATTACATATTCGTATCTTCGATACAACACAAGGAGTTTAATAAAAGAGAAGAGAGGTAAGAAGAGAAAACTACTTCTCCCCTTCAGTAAATGCACCAACAGAGGTTAAATGTTTATATCTTCTATCCAACATCTCCTCTACAGATAGTTTTTTTAACTCTTTAATATTATTTAAAAAATACTCTTTTATAATCTCTGCTGAGCGTTTTTTATCTCTATGGGCACCAATTAGTGGTTCATCTAAAATGTCATCTATTAAGCCATGTGCCAATAGCTCATCGGGAGTAATCTTCAATGCACTACTTGCCTGTTCCACCTTCTTAGGGTCGTTCCATAAAATGGCAGCACACCCCTCTGGAGAGATAACGGAGAAGACGGAGTATCGCATCATTGCCAACTTATCAGATACACCAATAGCTAATGCTCCACCACTTCCCCCCTCTCCAATTACTATTGAAATCATAGGAACTTTAATACTTGTAAACTCGAGAAGATTTCTGGCGATAGCCTCACTCTGTCCCCTCTCTTCTGCTCCAAGTCCCGGATATGCACCCGGAGTATCTATCAGAAATAGAATAGGAATATTAAACTTTTCTGCCAATCTCACAGCTCTCAAAGCTTTTCTATACCCTTCTGGGTTCGGCATACCAAAATTTCTTTTTAATTTATGTTTAGTGCCTCTTCCCTTCTGTTGGCCTATAATCATGCTCTTTTGACCATCAATATATCCAATATAACACAATATCGCAGGGTCATCACGAAAAGCTCTATCTCCATGTATCTCATAACCATCTTCCAGTATGAGACGAATATAATCTAATGCATAGGGTCTATCAGGGTGTCTTGCCAATTGAAGTTTTTGATAGTCGCTTAAAGATTTAAATGTTTTTGTTATCTCCTTATCTAAATCTCTCTGGAAAGCCTCCAGTGCATACTTATCATCTCTTGCACGAGCAGAATCGATATCTTGTTGTATCTGCTCTATCTTTTTTTCAAACTCTAAGTATGTTGCCATATATCTACCTTATATTTTTTTAAATATTAAAACCCCATTTGTCCCACCAAAACCGAATGAATTGCTCATAACAACATTGAGTTCAGCCTCTCGCGCCACATTTGGAACATAATCTAAATCGCAATCTATATCCGGAGTTGTATAGTTAATTGTTGGTGGAATTTTATTATCACGCATAGCCATAATAGATGCAATTGCCTCAATAGTTCCAGCCGCACCAAGGCAGTGTCCTATCTGTCCCTTAATAGAGCTAACGGGTGGACACTTCTCCTTTCCACCAAAGAGCTCTTTTATAGCGGAAGTTTCATTTTTATCATTTGCAGGAGTGCTTGTTCCGTGGGCATTAATATAGTCTATCTTTGGATTACCAGCCATCTTAAGGGCAGATTTCATAGCTCTCAATGGTCCATTTACAATAGGATTTGTAATATGGTGGGCATCACCACTCTCTCCAAATCCGATAATTTCGGCATATATTTTAGCCCCTCTCGCCTTAGCACTCTCATACTCTTCCAATACCAATGCTCCTGCTCCTTCACCCATTACAAAACCGTCTCTATCTGCATCAAATGGTCTTGAAGCCTCTTGAGGATTCTCATTATTTGTGCTAAGTGCCTTCATTGATGCAAATCCACCTATACCCGCAGGACAGATTGCCGATTCTGCTCCAACAACCAACATCTGTTCAGCTCCTCCCAACATAATAGTCTTTGTAGCTTCAGATATTGCATGAGTTCCGGCTGCACACGCTGTTACAGATGAGAGATTTGGACCTTTTAAACCATGTTCAATAGATATAAATCCACCCAGCATATTTGCCAATGATGACGGGATAAAAAATGGGGATATTCGTCTAGGACCTTTTGTTGCACAGATAATAGAGTTTTTTTCTATATTTGGTAATCCACCAATTCCTGAAGCTGAAGAGATACCAAATCTCTCTCTATCAATATCATCACTAAAATCGGCATCATCCATCGCCTCTTTTGCGGCTTTAATCCCTAATTGGATAAATCTATCAGCTTTTTTAACCTCTTTTGGGTCCATAAAATCTTTTGGATTAAATCCAACAATCTCCCCCGCAATTTTTACAGAAAATTTACTAATATCAAATAGCTCAATCGTTTTAATACCACATTTTCCATCTAAAATCGCAGAGAATGATGTCTCTTTATCCTCTCCTACGCTATTAATCATTCCTAAACCAGTAACTACTACTCTTTTCACTCTATCTCCTGTGTTGGATTATAAGATATATATAAATATTTCTATCGATATTGATATATATCTTATAGAGAAGATTTCAAAATCTCTCTTCTCTATCTCAATTAAGCTTTCTTAATCTCTTCAATAAACTTGATAGCATCGCTTACATTTGTAATCTTTTCTGCTGCCTCATCAGGAATTTCAATATCAAACTTCTCCTCAAGTGCCATTACAAGTTCAACTACATCCAGACTATCAGCTCCTAAATCTTCTACAAATTTCGATTCCTCTTTTACCTCATCTGGATTAACATTTAACTGTTCTACAACTACCTCTTTTACTTCATCAAATAGTGCCATGAGACTCTCCTAATTATTCTTTAAATTTACGGTCGTAAGTATAGCAAAAAAAATATAAAAGCTAATTACTATTTCTATTTTTTCACAATTTAAAAAATTCCTTGTTAAAATAGTTTAAGATACAATACGACAAATATAAAAAAATATAGGAAAGTATATGTATCTATTTACAAGTGAAGTTGTAAGTCCCGGACATCCCGATAAGTGTGCAGATATTATTGCAGATAGTATTGTTGATAAGTTGCTTATGGGTGATAGCAACTCAAGAGTTGCATCTGAAGTTTTTATAGCAGGAAAACATGTAATTATAGGTGGTGAGGTGACCTCAAAACTCAATTTGACCACCGAAGATTATAGAGAGATTGTGCATAATGCATTAGTGAAGATTGGATATAATGGAAACCCATACTTTACAAGGGAGGAGTCTTTACATCCGGAAGATGTAGAGGTTCAAGTTCTATTAAACTCTCAATCTCCCGATATTAATCAAGGGGTTGATAGAGAAGATGGAGAGATAGGTGCAGGTGACCAAGGTATTATGTTTGGGTATGCAGATAGTGAAACTCCAAACTATATGCCGAGTGCAATTACCTATGCGAGGTTGCTTATGGAGCGGGTCTATGAGTATGCAAAAGCAAATCCATCTCAATTAGGCATTGATATTAAGACACAGGTTACTATGGATTATGGAACTAAGGAGAATTTTGAAAAGTGTAATCCTCAAAAAATCCATACAATAGTAGTCTCTGCTCCTTGTGTATCCACTATGAGTATTGATAGAGTAAGAGAGCTTATTAGAGAGCTAATTGATACGGCAGGACTTCCAAAAGAGCTATATAATAGAGATGATTGCATAGTTCATATAAATCCAACAGGCAAATATATATCACACTCACCTCTTCACGACTCTGGACTCACAGGAAGAAAGCTTATTGTTGATAGTTTTGGAGGGTATGCCCCAATTGGTGGAGGGGCCCAAAGCTCAAAAGATTACACCAAAGTTGACCGTTCAGGACTATACGCTGGGAGATATATTGCAAAACATATTGTAGCCTCTGGATTATCTCAGAAGGCTCTAATTCAAATATCCTATGCTATTGGAGTGGCAGAACCGGTCTCTATTACAGTAAATACCTATGGAACTGCTATAGATGGGGTAGATGATAATATCTTATCTAAGTTTATAACTGAGAATTTCCCTCTAACTCCAAATTGGATTATTAAAAAGTTTGGATTGGATAAACCATCTAAGGATACCTTTTTATATGCCGATGTGGCATCTCGTGGGCAGGTGGGACAGGAGGATTATCCATGGGAGCAGTTAGATAG
>JALWZK010000154.1 GCA_027002665.1 Campylobacteraceae bacterium
CTATATTGTATAAAAATTTATATAAAAAATGTGTAAAAACTGTGTGGAAAAATCAAAAAAACTGTTTTACTCAAACAGTTTAACTATAATTAGAATGAATAACCCACTCCAAAATATCCTATAGAGCTATCCATACTAAATGAACTTTCCAATGATTTCATAATATCTGAATTTAACTCTTGACCTGTGAGATTTATACTCATCTTATCTGTATCCCACTTCGTATATTTATACCCTACTGTAGCATAGATTCTGGGAGAAAGAGTTAGAAATCCCCATTTAAATTCTGATGTAAAGGGTGTAAAATATAAACCAAAATTATACTCCTGAAAAGTTCCATCAACTGAATAGTCAGCTTTTGCATAACTATTTTTAATATCTCCCTTCTGATATGCGTAAGTTGCTAAACCGTAGAGTGATATATTTTTATTAATTGATTTCTGAAAATTGATAGATGGACCTATCTTATATGTTTTAATTTTTGTCTTACTATTTTTATAGAGTCCCAATCCACTATCTGTCGAAGATTTATTATTTTTAATAATATTGACCATATTATCAATCCAAGGTGTAGAGAGTCCAACCACAATACCTGCACCCAAATAGTTATCTCTGCTGTTATGAATTACATCATAACCCAATCTAACATTTGCATCTAACCCCTCTAATTCATATTTCATAGCTGGAATAGTAAAATTAGATAGACCATTATCTCTTAGAAAATTATTAGCGTGTGTTGCATAGGAGTTATATCTCTTTTGTGCCTGTCTCATAGTCTCTGACTTATACCAAGTTAAATCATAGCCATAAAAAAATCTTTTTAAAAAATTACTATGTCTATCTGATAGGCTAAATGTTGAGACATCTGCATCTATACTCCCCTCTAAACCTACAAATCCTCCCTTCATAGAGAATGTTCCAACTCCATAATCAAACTCTGAAGCAAATATACTACTTGCCATACTTAAGATGAGAAGTATTGATTTTTTCATTATTATACCCTTTTATAAGAATTAGTTTAGATTATAATAATATTTTAATATAAAACTAACATTACAAACAGAGTAATAATATTAATTTATCTGCTCTATTATCTATTTAGTTACGATTTAATCGAACATATCTTTAAATTTGGAGAGCAGTTTCCCCACTATCCCTTTCGGAATAACAAGGTCATTTAAAAACTCTTCATAATTCATACCTTTCTCTTCTAAGTATGATTCAAGATAAGAGAGAGAACCCTTTATACCTCTTCTTTTTTCTATATTTAGCATAGTTTCATATAACTCTTCCATCTCATCTATAACATGTTGAGGAGCGGCTCTTCTAAAAGCTGTAAATGATTTTATATTTCCATTCTCATCTTTCTTTACATCAAAATCTGCAATAACCCAATAATACTTGCCACTCTTGGCGAGGCTCTTAATTACACCAGATACCGGCTCACCTTTTAAAAGACTACTCCATATTAAAAAAAATATAGCTCTCGGCATATCAGGGTGTCTAACAATATTGTGAGGAAGACCTATCAGTTCATCTTCACTATATCCAGAGATGTCACAAAAATTTTTATTTACAAATGTAATAGTGCCATTTATATCTGTCTTACTTACTATAAACTTCTTTTTACTAAATTTAATCTCTTCATCAATCGGTATAGGTCTATATATCTTTATATGCTTATTCATCTATCTCTCCACCTTCTATCTCATACATTAGAGCAATTTTAGCTAAGAGTTACTAAATA
>JALWZK010000155.1 GCA_027002665.1 Campylobacteraceae bacterium
GAAGGTTAGATTACACATCGGAGGGGCTACTACTATTAACGGACTCCCCTACGGTAGCGGATATTATGATGAACTCAAACTTAGATAGAAAATATAATCTAAAGATAGATAGACCTCTCTCCTCCAAGATGATAGAGGCTATGGAGAATGGATTGGTTTTAAATAATGCAAGAGCGGGTGGACATCAGAAGAGTAAAATATTATCGATGGAGTTTAAACCGTTTGTCAATTATGAGATTAGAAAAGAGAGTGCTAATTTTACAAAATTGAGAGTTACCATTTCAGAGGGGAAAAATAGAGAACTTCGCCGTTTTTTTGCTCACTTTGGAGCAGAAGTTCTGGATTTAAAGCGGGTAGCATTTGGGAAGATTGAGCTTAACAATCTTCCAACAAACAAGACAAGATACTTTACAAGAAAAGAGTATAATGATTTACATAGATATTTAAAATCAGTAGCAAAATAGAGATGTTAGAGTATCTTTTTCATAAATTTAATAGTAATAACTTTAGATTAGTTATGACTATTTTGGTAAAAGATGAAGCCGATATAATAGAGGCAAATATTAGAACTCATGCCAACTTGGGTGTCGATGCTTTCGTCATTATGGATAATAACTCAACAGATGGAACAAGAGAGATTTTAGTTAAATTACAAAGAGAGTTTGAGATAGTTATTATTGATGAGAAGGGGGAGTATAATCAAGCCAAATGGATGAACTATCTTGCCAGAGTTGCAAAAAAGAGACTTAAAGCAGATTGGGTTATTAGTAATGATGCTGATGAATTTTGGATACCCACCAATGAGCTAAGCTTAAAAGAGAATTTATCATTTAAAGGTAGTGTGCTTACTATTCATAGATACAATATGCTACTCTTAGATAAGATAGAGTTTTTTAAATCCCCATACTATGTAAAAAATCCAATATTCTACTCCAAACAGAACCAACTAAATAGTAAAAAAATATCTATAACTTTGACTAAGATTGCTCCAAAAACCATTATAAATCCACATGGACTTATATATCTTAGAGGAGGTAACCATAAGGCTCTACACATTGCAAATATCAGAGACTATATCCGTTCAGGCTATGATAAGATTGAGCGATTTAAAAATATTGAAGTTTTCCATTTCCCCATAAGAAGTTATACCCAATTTGAAAAGAATATTAAAAATAGAAAGAGACTCTTAGAGAGTGGAAAGAGGATTAGCATGGGTCCCCACTATAGAAGATGGGTAGAGCTGTATAATAGGGGAGAATTAGAAGATGAATTTAATAGAACTATTATTTTTAAAGAAGATGATATTAAAACTCTACTAAAATACGACATTATAGATTGTAACAAAAGAGTTAATTTAAAAATTAGAGGAATAGATGGTGGATAGAGATATAGAGTTTGAAAAGACAATAAGAAAAATATTAGAGTTTATAGGTGAAGACCCAGATAGAGAAGGTTTAAAAAAGACCCCATTTCGGGTAGTAAAGGCACTGAAGTTTTTAACAAACGGTTATCATCAGGACCCCAAGGAGATATTAAATCAAGCACTATTTAAGACAAGTAATGATGAGATGGTAGTTGTGAGAGATATTGAATTCTACTCTATGTGCGAACACCATCTACTACCAATTATAGGACGCGTTCATGTAGCATATATTCCAGATGGGAGAGTTGTCGGACTCTCAAAAATTCCACGAATTGTAAATCTATACGCCAGAAGATTACAAATCCAAGAGCAGATGACGGAACAGATAGCAGATGCCATATTGGAGACCATTAAGCCCAAAGGTGTAGCTGTCGTTGTGCATGCAAGACATATGTGTATGGAGATGAGAGGAGTTGAGAAGATAAACTCAAAAACCCTCAGTTCAGCACTTAGAGGACTCTTTAAAAGTGACCAGAGAACGAGAAATGAGTTCTATAATCTCATTAACACTCCGTCTCCATCCAATTTTTAGTGAATCTTAATCACTGGTCCAGATTCTCTAAGGGTTTATCCAATGGAATTATTAGATGGTCACCTATCATAACATCTAAGTTCTTATTGATTTTATCTTTATTTGCTTTATATATTCTATAATATAGATTTCTATTATTATAGAACGCCTCCGCATAACTCGATAGACTCTCTCCTGCTTGAACCTCTATTACCAAATGGTCATCATACTGCTCTAAGATTTTAATCTTCTTAGGGATATATTTAACTCGTCTCTTTTTGATATTTTTTTTGACAATATTTGCTATTCCCTTTTTAACAGTCATTTTTTTCTTCTGAACAGACTTCTCCTTAGATATAACCTCTATCAAACTACTTAATTTCTCTATGATTTTCTTATCATGCTCTCTATCTTTTTTAAGCTTAGCAAGTTCCTCCATAACCTCTTTAAGCTGTTTTTTTAGATTTTCTATATCTCTATCCGTATTGAAATCTGTATTATCTAATTGTGAACTTGTAGGTAGTTTACTTAAGATAATCTCTTCAGGCTCTTTAGCACAACTCATCTCTTTCTTTTTAGCATGGTCATTGCAACCTATAATTTTAGTCTGTTTAAGTAGAGTCTCATTTGGTTTATCAACTACCAATTTAATATCTAAATCATCTGAAGCCATAGCTACAGAAGTTACTCCGAAATATAATAAAATTGCTCCTGCTATTGATATGATTCGTATCATTACTATTTCCTTTATCTTGAATATTAACCTTAATATAACATATTAAAGATATAAAAATCATTATTTTATAGATTAAATTATCTATCTAATTCATCCATAATAAAATCTGCTATCTTCATAGCTATTAAATCCAATCTTGGCTCTAACCACTCTACCTGCTTATCACAAGTTATCTCACCCAGCTCTAATACTAAGAATCCCTTTTCACTATTTACTCTACTAAAACCATAATATTCCGATAGATTTTTAGTATAATTACACTTATGCCACTTGAATGGAAAATAGTTACGATATATCCGCTTCCATCTTAAAGCTAATCTCCTCGCCTTTGGGTGATTTTTATCATAACCTATAGATGCACCTGTAGAGCATGGTCTATTGGAGCCATCAAAATGTATTGCTACTGCTATTTTACAGTTTGATATTGGAATAGATGCCCCTACTCTGGTGACATCAATATTGTGTCTTTTTAACTCCTTTTCTACCTCCTTTGCTATTAATATATTCCAATCAACCTCTCTATATTCTCCATTTACAGAGCCGGTATTTCCAAAAGTTCTCCCAGCATGTCCTGCCTGAATCAATACGGTTGTATTAATAGGTCGATTTAATATCAGACTCACTATTAATATTATAAATAGTGAGCCAATTAAAAACATAAATAGCTTTCTAACGCTCATATACTCCCCCTATTTATATATAAGATAGTTCTCTCTTATCTTTTTAAACTCATTTAATCCCTTCTGCCAACTCTTCTTAATCTCTTTGGGGGTTATTCCCGCTATTATCTGCTTACGAAGTCTATCGCTCCCTGCTAACTTATCAAAAAATCCATTTTTTAAAAAGAATCTATTTTTATATGGATAGTTGTTATAGGCATCTATTAGATAACTTAAATTTATACCTCTATTTAAATCTATATATGTATCTCTTAGGTCCACACCGTAGCAGATTTTCCCCTCAAACTTAGGGTGCTTTGCTCCCTCCATTGAGACCGGTTTAAAACTGAAATTTCTCTTCCTATATAGGGGATTTCCATAGACTTGGAACTGCATATTGGTTCCTCTTCCAACTGAAAACACTGTTCCCTCAAATAGAGCCAATGATGGATATAGATATATAGATAGCTCATTAGGTAGATTTGGTGATGGTCGAACAGGTGGATAGTAAAAGGAGTTATGAGAGTAGTTTTTTAATGGAACGACCTTTAAATCACACTTTAAATTGCCTTCAAGCCACCCCTCTCCATTTATCATCATGGCATATTCCCCTATTGTCATACCATAGAGTATTGGAACGGGGTGTAGCCCTACAAAAGATTTATATTTAAAATTTAATATCTCCCCATCAATCCTTGCCCCATTTGGATTTGGTCTATCCAAGAGAATTAGAGGGATATGACTCATAGCTGTCGCCTCCATCACATAGTGGAGAGTTGAGAGATATGTGTAGAATCTAACTCCCACATCTTGAATATCAAATACCATTATGTCAATATTCTTTAAATCATCTGGAGTTGGCTTCTTATGTCGTCCATAGAGAGATATAATTGGTAGTCCCGTCCCACTATCTCTCCCATTTTTAACCCTCTCTCCAGCATCTGCATTACCTCTAAATCCATGCTCTGGAGCAAATATCTTAACAATGTTAATCTTTTTTCTAAGTAGAACATCAATTAGATGTTCCCCTTTTATTAGAGATGATTGATTTACCACAACCCCTACCCGTTTCAATTTGAGTAAGGGAATATACTCATCAAAATTCTCTGCACCAACCTCTATATCTGCCCTAATTATCCCTAATATAAATATAAAAACTATAATTATCCGTTTCATCTCTATACCACCATTCCACCATTAGATATATCTTGCTTTCTAAGCATTCCCTCCATACTTAAGTAGCTATTTAAAGCACTGATATATGCTTTGGCACTTGCCAATATGGTATCAATATTCAACCCATGTCCAATAATGGCAGGTTCATTATCATTAAACTTAACCTTTACAGTTACATTTGCCAAGGCATCTTTCCCCTGACTTACAGAGGTCACCTTATAGTCCATAAGTCTTCCCTCATAGCCCGAAACTCTATCAATAGTCTTAAATATCGCATCGACAGTTCCCTCTCCAATATTGGCATCTATCATCTCATGATTATCTCTTTTAATAGTGATAGTTGAACTTGCAACTCCACTACTGCAGTTCATTATCTGAAGTGATACCAACTCGAAAATTTGAGTAGCCTTTGTCATCTCATTTGTAACAATAGCTCTCAAATCATCATCATATATATATTTTTTTCTATCAGCCAATATTTTAAATCTCTCAAATGAGCTATTTAATGCTTTCTCCTCCAAATTAAATCCCAACTTAATAAGTCTATTTTTAAATGCGGCTCTACCTGAATGTTTCCCCAATATTAGAGTATCATTTATATCTAAACCTATATCGGCAGGAGTCATAATCTCATAGGTCTCCTTATTTTTCAATACTCCATCTTGATGTATTCCACTCTCATGGGCAAAGGCATTTTTTCCAACAATAGCCTTATTGGGTTGAGGCTCTATCCCTGTAATAGTTGCTATTAGCCTACTTGTAGGATATATCTCCTTTGTGTTTATATTTGTCTTAAAGTTGGAGAATATATCCTTTCTTGTCCTCAATATCATAACAATCTCCTCTAAGGAGGCATTTCCTGCCCTCTCCCCTAAGCCATTAATGGTGCATTCAACCTGTCTGGCTCCATTTATAATAGCCTCTAAGGAGTTTGCCACTGCAAGACCTAAATCGTTATGGTTATGGACTGATATAATAGCTCTATCTCCTATATGTTGATACATCTCTTTAATCATTTTGCCAATCTCACTCGGCATTCTAAAACCGACTGTATCTGGTAGATTAATGGTTGTTGCACCCACCTCTATAACTGCATCACTTATCTCTTTTAAAAATCCAATATCACTTCTACCCGCATCTTCACAGCTAAACTCAATATCATCGGTAAAACTTTTAGCATACTCTACTGAGTTTACTGCCCTCTTAATAACCTCATCTGGACTCATCTTTAGCTTATATCTCATGTGAATTGGACTTGTTGCAATAAATGTGTGTATCCTTCTATGTTTGGCTTTCGCAACAGCTTCACCTGCCAACTTTATATCATTTTCAATAGCTCGAGATAGCGAACATACTGTGGAGTCTGTCACTCTACTTGCTATTTTTGAAATTGCATCAAAATCACCCGGACTTGCAGCTGCAAAACCTGCCTCTATAATATCAACTCCAAGTTTTTCCAACTGAATAGCAATCTGAATTTTCTCTTCTGTATTCATAGAAGCACCTGGACTCTGCTCTCCATCTCTCAAAGTTGTATCAAATATTTTAATTGTATCCATAATTTCCCTTATTATATATAAACATAAAAATATTTATGTAAATTTTGTATCTAATTTTATCTAAAAAATAGATATATTAGAAACTAATATCTGCTAATTGTAGTGTAAAATTGTGGTATTAGAGTGTCAG
>JALWZK010000156.1 GCA_027002665.1 Campylobacteraceae bacterium
TTAATATAATTAATTATATTTAAATCTAAAGGGTGGAGAGTATTATGAATTTACAAAAAGTAGTCTCAGGTTTCTTTTTTATCTTAGCAATGACAATCAATTTTGGCTTTTTCTATGGGGATATTGATAATCCTAAACTTCATAGTATATATGAATTGTTTGTAGCTTTTGTAGTAAGTCTAATATCAACTGTCTTAAAAATTGGAGATAAGACACAACTTGGTGCTGTTCTATTGGCTACAAGTCTGGTAGCAGATATTCAACTACTCTCCGCTGTTATTGTATGGACTGTTACAGAGTATCTATCTATTGTAGATATTGAGGCATTTGCAGCTATTATATCTCTCTCTGGTGGGGCATTACTTGCTAATGTTACATCTGTGATTTTATATATAGGTGAAACTTTAAAGTCAAAAAGGTAATCCAATGAGTGATAACGCTTTTTGGATTATTTTACAGAAGTTAAGAGCTCCACTACTTGTTATTATTACAACCTATTCAATAGCAATATTGGGTATGGTTCTAATTCCGGGAATGGACGATAAAGGGAATGTATATCATCTAACTTTCTTTGATGCCTTCTATTTTGTATCATATATGGCATCAACTATCGGTTTTGGAGAAGCACCATATACATTCACTTATGCTCAGAGACTTTGGGTTACACTCTGTATATACATTACAGTTGTGGGTTGGTTCTATGGTATTGGGGCATTAGTTACAGCTGTAACCGATAAGACTCTAAAATTTGAACTAATGCGTAATAGATTTAGAAAAAAAGTTAGAGAGATTAGAGACGATTTTGTAATTATATTGGGTTACACCTATGTAAATTTGGAAATTATAAAGAGATTTCACGCTACCAATATGGAGGTTGTCCTAATTGATGAAGATGAAGAGAAGATTAGTTATTTTCTATTAGAGGAGACAAGTCAAGATGTTCCTGTTATGGTTGGAAATGCACTATTGACAGAGACACTTCAAGATGCAGGAATTTTACTTCCTAACTGTAAAGCTATCGTATCTCTGTTTAAAAATGAGGAGAATAATCTTAGAATATCAATTCTAACAAGATTTTTAAATCCAAAAGTTAAAGTTATGGCAAAATCGACATACAAGGATATTACGACAAGTATATTGGATACAGATATAGCAAAACCGATAAATCCCTTTGAGATTTTTGCAACAAGAGTTGATATAGCCTTAGAATCTCCACATATATTGGTTCTCGAAAATTGGATTTATGGAAATAGCGACTTAATGGATAAAGCTATATTTTTACCAAAAGGTAAATATATTGTTTGTGGCTATGGAAGATTTGGTAAACTACTACAATCTAAATTTGAAAAGCATAATTTGGAATCTGTCTTTATAGATGAAAAACGGATAGGGAGTATAGATATGATTGAGAATAAAAAATTTATCCGAGCGAATGCAGATGATAAAGAGACTCTCTTGAATGCAGGAGTTAAAGAGGCAGTTGGATTAATTGTTGGCACACAAAACGATATAGATAATCTATCTATTATAATAACTGCCAAGAAATTAAATCCCAATATATATCTAATAGCGAGAGAGAACACTATGCAAGATATAAGTATTTTTCAATCAGCTAAGATTGATTGGCTCTTTATGTTTGAGAAGATACTCATAAATAAAACCTCTCTTGCTTTGACCTATCCTTTAAAAAATCGTTTTTTAAAATTAATACTGAAAAAAGATGAGAAGTGGGCAAAAAAAGTAATAAGATTATTGAGAGTAAAAATTAATACAAATCCAATAATGGTATCTTTAAAAATTAATGAAAATGATAGTTATGCGATATATAATGAGCTTCTAAATGGAAATAATATTCCTATTGAGGTTCTATTGCGTTCTCTCACCAATTGGAGAGAGAATAATAGAGTTATTCCTCTTTTAATTAATAGAGGGAGTGAAGAGATACTCGTTCCAAAAAATATAGATTTAAAGATAGGAGATGAGATACTATTTGCATGTGACGAAAAGGCAAAAGATGAGATAGAGTTAATTGCATCAAATATCTATGAACTCTACTATGCAATGTATGGAGAGGAGAAAGAGAGTCCTATATTAAAAAAACTGTTTGGATAATTAATAATAAGTAGCTATAATCCCAAAATTGAAATTTAGATAAAAAAAGGTAAATATATGGCAGAAGATTTTAAAAAATTGGTAGAGGAGATAACATCTCAAGATGGTTATAGAGAACCGATAGGATTTGGTATTGCGAGAGTTGATAGAGGACAGAAAAATGCAGATAAAATTCTTCAAGCAAACTTCCCCGTGATTAACTGGAGAGAAAATTATAGTTCAGGTGCAGTCTATATAAAGGCTATTCAAGATGCAAATTTAAATATAGATTTTAATAGTAGTGAGTTTGTTGCAACTATTGATGAGAAGTTTATAGAGAGTGCAATGAGTTCATTTGCTCCATATATAGACTTAGCAATGGGGGAGGAGCATAAGAATGTTCAAGTTATAAAGATGTTA
Organism: Campylobacteraceae bacterium; assembly: GCA_027002665.1. Classification (GTDB taxonomy): domain Bacteria; phylum Campylobacterota; class Campylobacteria; order Campylobacterales; family Sulfurovaceae; genus UBA1140. The sequence continues at coordinate 2,512 of JALWZK010000156.1, forward strand.
TCAGAGATGGAGGATATCGGTAGGAATTTTAGAGTGGTTATACTGTTTGAAGATAGCAAACCGAGGAGTGTAGAGGCGGTTTATTTAAAACTATATGCACTCTCAACACAAAAAGCCCAACTTAGAAGTCTCAATCTTGACGGAGCATTTGGAATTTTAACAAATGTTGCATGGGTTGGAAATACCCCCTATGAGTTAGAGTATCTGAGAGAAAATGAAATTAAGATGAAACTAAATGGAACATTTCCAAAAATTGATAGTGTAGATAAATTCCCACGATATTTACAACATATAATTCCTGCCGATAATACTCGAATATTGGATAGTAGCAGAGTTAGAATGGGAGCATCTCTATCAGCTGGAACAACTGTTATGCCGGGAGCATCATATATCAATTTTAATGCGGGAACTCTTGGTGCAGTAATGGTAGAGGGTAGAATCTCAAGCTCTGCTATTGTTGGAGAGGGTAGTGATATTGGTGGAGGAGCTAGTATCTTAGGAGTCTTAAGTGGAACAGATGGAAATCCAATATCTATTGGAAAAAATACACTACTTGGAGCAAACTCCGTTACAGGTATTCCCCTTGGTGACGGCTGTATTGTCGATGCTGGAGTTACTATCCTATCAGGAACTAAAATAAAAATATCACCTCAGGAGTTGGAGTTAATTAAGGAGGCAAATCCAAATAGAGATATAGAGACCAAAGAGATATTTAAAGGTAGAGAGCTACAAGGGCTTAATGGTATCCACTATAGACAAAACTCAACCACAGGGGAGATAATAGCTATGAGAAGTGTTAGAGAGATTAAATTAAATGAGGATTTACATTAATAATTATCCATTTTAATTAGAAAAATGATTATCTCACTTATAAAAGTGTTGATAATCTTTAGTATATTTCCAATCTCCACCCCATTTAAAACCATGTTTCTTAAAGATTTGAGTAGCTATACTATTTTCCAAGAGAACAGCTCTATGGTTGGGGACTCGCTTTCTATATTTTAGAGATTTTTTATGTGCTATATATCCCGTTTTTGAGATATATGGATTCTCGATGGGATTTATATCTATCGCTTTTCCAAAGGAGTGCTTTGACCAGTTGTTGGAATCGGTTGCCTTTCTACAGTTAAATGCAGAGGTGTTATCTGCCTCTATCGATTTCCAATCATCTCCATTAAAATCGCTAACTAACCTCATCTGCCGTATAGGGTAACCGATATTATATAGCTCCTCCATAACCCATACTATACTGTCAGCTATATCTTTATGGACAATCAACTCCCCTACTCTATCTTCTCCACTAAAACTATGATATTTTACATTCACATAACGAAGATTTTCTAAAGGGACAGGACAACCTTTATGCCATGAGTTACCCTTTATCATTCGTGCCTTAATGGCTGGTGTAATTTGAGTTACATTTGCGTTAAAGACTGAAAATAGAGCTGTTGTCAATATAGGTAGTAGTAAAATCTTTCTCATTTCTGTTGTCTCCTTAATAGATTATGAAGATAACCATATTTTTGCTATCTTCCTAAGTCCCAATACATTCTCAGAAGCAAAAATTTTTAACTCCGGTTTATCTTTTCTCTGCTTTAAAGAGTAACCCTCTTCAAGATAATTGACTATAGCTTCGCCGGAATGGATTAGAGTTGGAGAGTTATTGAAATAGTTACTTAGAGAGTTACTAATTAATGGAAAATGTGTGCAACCTAAGATTAAAGCTGATGGAGTAGATATATCTTTAAAATAGTATCGCATTGTAGCATCTAAGACTTCTCCATCAAATATCCCCTCCTCTACCATTGGAACAAATAGACCTGTCTGAATTGCCGTGATATTATTATATCCTAACTCTCTTAAAGCAGTTTGATATTGATTTGATGCAATGGTGGCACGAGTTGCAATAATTAAAATAGGTTCATCTTTTTTAATATTATGCTTCTCAACTGCCATAACCCCCGATTTAATAACACCAATTACAGGATATTTACTCTGTTGATTCATATCATCTAAGGCATAGGCACTAACTGTATTACAAGCTGTAATTAGTAAATCTATATCAAAATTATTAAAAAACTCTAATGCCTCAAGTGAGTATCTAATAATTGTATTTTTGTCTTTTATTCCATAAGGGACTCTTGCGGTATCTCCATAGTATATTATCTTATCAAAGTATTTAGACTCAATTAAAGATTTTACAACACTAAGTCCACCCGCTCCAGAATCGAATACACCTATTCTCATTTTTTAAGAGTTATTCATAATTGCCAGGAACTCCTCATTATTTTTGGTTTTTACCATTTTTGAGTAAAGAAATTTAAGAGCCTCTACATCTTCCATATTCTGCATAGCATTTCTAAGCGCCCACACCTTTTGTAGTGTCTCTGGGTCTGTCATAAGCTCCTCTTTTCTCGTTCCAGATTTTGTAATATCGATAGCAGGATAGATTCTTCTATCTGCAATATATCTATTAAGCACAACTTCAGAGTTACCTGTCCCTTTGAACTCTTCAAAGATAACTTCGTCCATTCTACTACCTGTCTCAATTAGTGCGGTGGCTATAATTGTTAAGCTTCCACCCTCTTCAATATTTCTTGCTGCTCCAAAAAATCTCTTTGGCTTATGTAGTGCATTTGCATCAACTCCACCCGATAGAACCTTTCCGGAACTTGGTGTTACTGTATTATAAGCTCTTGCCAATCTCGTGATTGAATCGAGTAGAATTACAACATCTTTTCCACTCTCAACCCTTCGCTTCGCCTTCTCTATTACCATTTCAGCAGTTCTTACATGATTTTGAGCAGGTAAATCAAATGTTGAACTATAGACCTCCCCCTTCACGGAGCGTTGCATATCTGTCACCTCTTCAGGTCTCTCATCTACCAATAGCACCATTAAAGATACCTCTGGAGAGTTATAAGATATGCCGTGGGCTAACTCTTTTAATAGTTCTGTTTTACCTGTTCTTGGAGGAGCTACAATTAATGCCCTCTGCCCTTTTCCTATTGGAGTAAATAGGTCGAGAACTCTACCCGTGAGTTTTAGTGGATTGTATTCAAGTTTTAATCTCTCTTTTGCATATAGTGGAGTTAGATTATCAAATAGTGGTCTCTTTTTAGACTCTTCTGGTGGTAAGTAGTTTATGGCTTCTATTTTTAAAAGGGCATAATACTTCTCCTGCTCCTTTGGTTGTCTCACTTGACCAGTTACCACATCACCATTTCTCAATGCAAATCTCTTAATCTGTGTGCTACTTACATAGGTATCATTGCTTGAGTTTGCAAAGTTTCCATCTTCACTTCTTAGGAAACCGTAGCCATCATTCATAATCTCTAAGATACCTGTAAATAGAATAAATCCACCTTGCTTAACTTGAGATTTTAAAATCTCGAAGATTAAATCTTTCCGTTTATACTCATTTGGGTTTTCAACTTTGAACTTTAGAGCTATCTCTACTAACTCTTCTAATGTCTTAGATTGTAAATCCTCAACCTTATACCCCTCAACAGGAATATGTGTTCGATTACTACTTTTCTTCTTATTGTGATGCCGTTTTTGTTGTTGTTCGCTCATAAATCCTCTTGAAAGCTATATGGAGTTCTTTGTAGTTTTATTTTGTAGTTTTGTTATTATAACCATTTTTTGGTTCATATTTCCTTAT
>JALWZK010000157.1 GCA_027002665.1 Campylobacteraceae bacterium
TCCATATATTATCTATTAATCTTGTATCTCCAACTCTACCAGCTACTAATATAATTGAGTTTTTAAGCTCCACTCTATCTATAGAGTTAAACTCTCTATCCACTATAGCTATATACTCTATCTCAATATCCTTCATTATTTTTCTCATCTCCTGCTCTATGCTCTCTCTATCTAAGATATTCTGCATTACCAATTTTGATGCTCTCTTTAGAGAACGGGAGATGGAGAGGGCTTTTACTCTCTCCTCTCTACTTAAATATAGATTTCGACTACTGAGGGCTAACCCATCACTATCCCGAACAATATCACAAGGAACTATCTCTACATTTATAAAGTAGTCTCTTACCATTTGTGTAATTAATGCCAACTGCTGTGCATCTTTTTTTCCAAAATAGGCTCTAAACTTCTCTGGTCTATTAAATGAGACTATATTAAATAGTTTCATAACAATTTGTAAAACACCGTTAAAGTGTCCCGCCCTCTTTGCCCCCTCTAAGATAAAACCCCTAATGGCAGGTGCCTCAATTCTAAGCTCATCTCTATTATAGATACTATCTATGGTTGGCATAAATAGAATATCTACCTTTGCCAATTCACATATCTTCCTATCGGAACTCTCTCTTCTTGGATACTTATCTAAATCTTCTCCCTCCAAAAACTGTGTAGGATTTACAAAAATTGAGACTACAACTATATCATTTTCCCCTCTCGCTCTTCTTATTAGACTTAAATGTCCCTCATGTAAAGCACCCATTGTTGGAACAAACCCAATACTCCCCTTTAAATCTCTGGTCTTCTCTTTTAACTCTTCTACCGAATTTACTACTAACATATATTATCTCTCTATTTTTTCTGCTATTATATAAAATTACCATATAAATATATTTAAAAAAGCCAATCCTCACACCTCTTTAGTTAAAATATCATCAATAATATTTAATAAAAAAAGGATAGATTTGAAAAGATATAATATAGCCGTTGTTGGAGCTACTGGAGCTGTTGGTGAAGAGATTTTTAAAGTCTTGGAGGAGCATAATTTTCCTGTAAAAGATATTTTACCCATAGCGAGTATAAATTCGGCAGGAAAAATGGTAGAGTTTAGAGGAAAAGAGTATAAGATAGAGGAGCTTACAGCAGATGTGTTTATAGATAGAGATATTGATATTGCATTCTTTAGTGCAGGTAGTGCCGTCTCTGCAAAATATGCACAATATGCTGTTGAGGCTGGAGCTGTTGTAATTGATAATACAAGCCACTTTAGAATGATAGATAGAGTTCCGCTCGTAGTCCCAGAGGTAAATCCTGAAGATATAGAGCTTTGGGAAGATACCGGGATTATTGCAAATCCAAACTGCTCTACTATTCAGATGGTGCAACTTTTAAAACCTCTCGATGATTTATATGGTATAAAGAGGGTTGTCGTCAGCACATATCAAGCTACCTCTGGAGCTGGAAAATCGGGAATGGAGGAGCTTGTTATGCAGATGAAAGATTTCTTTGCATTTAAACTTGATGAGAGTGAAGTTAAGGCATTTGCCCACCAAATTGCATTAAATGTAATTCCACATATCGACACTCCTCAACCAAATGGATATACAAAAGAGGAGATGAAGATGGTAAATGAGACAAATAAGATTATGCACTCAAATTTTGCAATAAGTGCCACCTGTGTTCGAGTTCCTGTCTTAAGAAGTCATAGTGAATCTATTACTATTACCTTTAATGAGGGTATAGATGTAAGTGTAGAGAGAGTTAGAGAGGCATTAGAAAATTTTGAGAATGTCAAAGTTATTGACAATTTAGAAAAGGGAGAGTATCCAATGCCAATAACTGCCACAGATACCGATTTTACCTATGTTGGTAGGATTAGAAAAGACCTCTTTGCTTCAAATATTCTACATATCTGGGGAGTGGCTGACCAACTTAGAGTAGGTGCGGCTACAAATGCTGTGAGAATTGCTCAAAAGTGGATAGAGTTAGAGGATTAAAATGAAATTTATAGAGATATTTTTTGAGGGTTTTCTATGGAATAGTAGATTTTTTGTGCTACTTGCGGTGATATTCTCTATGATGGGTGGAGTTGCCCTTTTGGTTGTAGCGAGTGTTGATATCTGGAATGTTGTAGCTACCGTATTTAATACATATATAAACCATCTACACCCTAAGGATTTTCATGAAATAATAGTTGGCGGACTTATTGGAGCAGTCGATTTATATCTTATGGCTGTTGTAATGCTCATTTTTAGTTTTGGACTCTATGAGTTATTTATCTCTAAGATAGATGTAGCAGAGAAGGCCGGTGCTTCAAAAATTTTGGAGATACACTCATTAGACCAACTAAAAGATAAGTTGGGGAAAGTTATTATAATGGTGCTTATTGTAAATTTCTTTAAGCAGGTTTTACATACACATTATCACGGTGCATCGGAGATGCTATTCTTCTCCCTCTCTATCTTAGCTCTGGCAGTTGGATTATACTTTTTACATAAGGGAGGGACTCATTAATGAGTAAAATTTTTATAGATGCCTGTCTGGGGAGAGAGACTCCATATACTCCTGTATGGATGATGAGACAGGCAGGTAGATACCTACCTGAATATATGGAGGTGAGAGCTAAAGCTGGTAGCTTCTTAAACCTATGTCACAACCCTAAGTTGGCATCTGAAGTTACTCTTCAACCTCTTGATATTGTTGGAGTTGATGCAGCTATTCTATTTTCAGATATATTGGTAGTCCCCAATGAAATGGGTATGGAGTTGGAGTTTATTAAGGGGGTTGGACCCAAATTTCATGAGCCTATTAGAACCCAAGAGGATTTAGATAGATTGATTGGGGGGAAAGAGGCATCAGATAGATTAACCTATGTCTATGAGACTATTAAGATTTTACGAGAAGAGTTGGATAGAAGAGGAGATGAGAAGGCTCTAATTGGCTTTACAGGGGCTCCTTGGACTCTCGCTACATATATGATTGAGGGGCAAGGGACAAAAACATATAATATTTGTAAAAAGATGATGTATTCCAATCCCAAACTTCTCCATAATATATTAAGAGAGGTTACAGAGGTGGTCAAATACTATCTGGAGTCTCAGATAGAGGCGGGAGTAGATGCAGTTCAGATATTTGATAGCTGGGCTAATGCGATTGAACCTGCAAAATATGATGAGTTTAGCTGGAGATATATGATAGAGATAGTGGATTATCTAAAGTCTAAATATCCAAATATACCTATAATTCTATTTCCAAAAGGTATCGCCCCATTCTTGGATAATGTCTATGGTAATTTTGATGTATTTGGTGTAGATTGGGGGACGCCTATGGCGTTAGTTAGAGAGAAGTTGGGAGATAGATATGTTCTTCAAGGGAATATGGAGCCGTGCCGACTCTACTCAAAAGAGGCAACAACGGAGTGTGTCGAGTCCTTAGCCAAGACTATGAGAGGTGGAAGACATATATTTAACTTAGGGCATGGGATACTTCCAGATGTGCCTGTAGAGAATGCAAGACATTTTGTAAGTGAGTGTAAAAGAGTTTCAAAAATTTTTAAAGGTGGTAAATGAGAGCATTACTTAGTGTAAGTGATAAGAGTGGAATTGTCGAGTTTGCAAAGGGTTTAGAGAGTTTAGGCTGGGAGATTATCTCAACAGGTGGAACTTATAAGAGATTAAGTGAAGCTGGTATAGCTGTTATTGAGATTGATGAGGTAACTAAATTTCCAGAGTGTTTTGATGGTAGAGTTAAGACTCTAAATCCGTATGTTCATGGTGGAATTTTATATAAAAGGGATAGTGAGTCACATAAGCAACAGGCTAAAGAGCTTGGATTAACTGGAATTGATTTAGTCTGTGTCAATCTATACCCATTTAAGGAGACCATAGAGAGAACTAACGATTTTAGTGAAATTATAGAGAATATAGATATTGGAGGTCCCACTATGGTTCGCTCTTCAGCCAAAAACTTTCAAGATGTTCTAATTGTTACTACTCCAGATGATTACAATATGGTATTAGATGCTATAAGAGATAAAAAAGATAGTTTAGAGTTTAGACGAAATTTAATGATTAAAGCGTTTGAGCATACCGCAAACTATGATATAATGATAGCAAACTATATGAATCAGAGATTTAATAGTGGATTTGGAGAGTATCAATTTATTGCAGGAAAAAAGGTATTTCAGACAAGATATGGAGAGAATCCACATCAAGATGGTGCATTATATGAGTTTAGAAACCACTTTAGTAGAAATTTTAAACAGATAAAGGGTGAAGCGAGCTTCAATAACCTTACAGATATAAATAGTGCTTTAAAAATTGCTACAAGTTTTGGAGATGCAAATAGTGTATGTATAGTTAAACATGGTAATCCATGTGGATTTGCAATTAAAGATACTCTGATAGAGTCATATAGAGAGGCTCTAAAGTGTGACCCAATATCTGCCTTTGGTGGGGTTGTTGCCATTAATGGGGTTGTGAATAGAGAGTTAGCCGTAGAGATGAATAAAATTTTCTTAGAGGTGATTATTGCAGGAGATTTTGACCCTGATGCCATTGAAGTCTTTAGTAAGAAAAAGAGAATAAAGCTCTTCTCTCAAAATTCCAAAAAGTTAGTAAAGATTAAAGATGAGTATGACTTTAAACATATAGAGGGTGGATTTGTATATCAAAATAGTGACTGTATATGTGATAATGAGGTTAAGAATGCCCATTTAAAATCCAATGTTGAAGCCTCTCCACAACAGCAGAGAGATTTAGAGATAGCTTGGAAAGTTGCGGGACTTACAAAATCAAACTGCATTGTATATATTAAGAATGGAGCAATGGTAGCTATTGGAATGGGTATGACAAGCAGAGTTGATGCGGCAGAGTGTGCATTAAAAAAGGCGAGAGAGGTCGGCTTAGATGTGAGTGGCTCTGCTATGGCAAGTGAAGCATTTTTCCCATTTAGAGATAGCATAGATATTGCTGCTAAGGCAGGAGTTAAAGCTATTATCGAACCGGGTGGAAGTATTAGAGATGATGAGGTTATAGAGGCATCTAATGAGCATGGTATATCTCTATACTTTACAACAGTAAGACACTTTTTGCATTAAAAATTCAACTAAATATACACAATTATTAGGTAATATCCTTTTTCATTTTATATAAATTATAATAAAAAGGATATATTAATGGGAAAAATATTCACACTGCTATTACTATTTAGTTATATTCTATTTGCAGAGGTAATCAATATGGAAGCAACACCAGAATTTGTAAATAATACAAAGATGAAGATAATTGATATTAGGACTCCTCAGGAGTGGAGAGAGACAGGGATTGTAAGAGGCTCATATACTCTCACATTTTTTGATGAGAGAGGACATTACAATATTGAAAGCTTTTTAAATGAATTAAATAAGATAGTTAAAAAAGATGAGAAGTTTGCTTTAATATGTAGAACAGGAAGTAGAACCGGTGTAGTATCTAACTTTTTGGGAAATAAGTTAAATTATAGGGTTGTAAACCTTAGAGGTGGTATTTTAAATTTTATTAAAAATGGTTATAAAACTCAAAAATATAAATAATAAATTTTACTTTTTTACTAATTTTTATATAAAATTGGTAAAATTTTTCTAAATATAGTGACTTTTGATTATAAATAATGTATAATATTATTAAGATTTTGCCTGAGTGGTTCGATGACTGTAATATGTGGTCCAACATCATCATCTGTAGGACATGTAGTTGGCTTGGGAGTGGACGGTTTCGTTTGAGTAGCTAACACCTACGAGAAATTGTCCCCAAAGAGTCACTCTCTCCTACCCTTTTTTGGCTTTTTAGGGCCTGAACTTCACAGAACGGCCACTTGGGATTATCTACTAAAACTCTTTATAACTTCCAATAGAGTATCCATTTGAGCCATGGCAGTTCCCTCATCTTTAGATTCTCTTATCTGTTCGACCAAATGTCCTTTTGCAAAATGCTCTATATATGAATTAATCATTCCATTTATAGCTCCCTTAATAGCACTTAATTGTCTAATAATCTCATAAGGGTCTTTCTCTTTACAATCTATATCCTTAATTAACTTCTCTTTTAAAGAGTTTACCTGTCCAGAAATTCTATTTATTCTATTAATTAATTTTTTACTCTCAATATCACATTGATACATTACAA
>JALWZK010000158.1 GCA_027002665.1 Campylobacteraceae bacterium
GGTTTGTATTAAGCATACAAATTGTAACTTGTCGTATAAATTTAAATATCTTTGATATAATATCCCATTTCTATAAGGAGTTAAAGATGAGATTTATAAAAAATATAACTTTTGGTGTTATTCTAACACTTTTACTCATAGGATGTACTAAAGCACCAATTACAGGGCGAAGTCAGTTTATTATAATAAATGAGGCTGAAGAGATGCAGTTGGGTCTTCAGAGTGAAAAAGAGATACTAAAAACTCAAAAGATAAGCCACAATCCACAACAGAATGCAATGGTAAAGAGGGTTGGAAGAAGAATTGCAAATGTAACCGGAAAAAAGAATTTTCAATGGGAGTTTTTTGTTATAGATAACGATAAAGAGGCAAATGCCTTCTGTCTGCCGGGTGGAAAGGTGTTTGTGTATAGTGGACTATTTAAATATATTGCAAATGATGCAGAGTTGGCTGCTGTTTTAGGACATGAGATAGGTCATGCTATAGCGAGACATGGAGCAGAGAGAATGAGTAGTGGAATATTGGCTCAAGCAGGTGGGCAAGTTTTACAATCTGTAATGGCAGGAAGGGGAAATCCACAAAATACAGCGATGGTTATGCAAGCATTTGGAGTTGGAACGCAGTTAGGTGTTATGTTACCTCACTCAAGAAAGCAGGAGTATGAGGCTGACCATATAGGTTTAGTCTTAATGGCCAAGGCGGGTTATGACCCACACTATGCATTGACATTTTGGGAGAAATTTTCTAAAAGTGGAGAGACCCCACCGGAGTATCTATCTACCCACCCGGCACCGGCTCACCGTATAGCTACTCTTAGAAAACTTATACCAAAAGTTATGCCTATATATCAAAGAACAAGAAGATAATGATAACTATAAAATCGATACTTAAAGAGATTAATCATCATAAAAAGATACTAATTGTAGCAAATATTATCGCTATCATCTCTATACTTTTAAGTATTCCCGTTCCACTCTTAATTCCAAAACTTATAGATGAGATAGTTTTGGGAAAAGAGAGGTGGATAACTGAAACTATTGACCAATATTTAACTATTAGCTCACCTGAGTATTATATTTTAATTGTTGTGATTATTACAATGGCTCTTAGGGCTATTAGTCTGATATTAAATATAATTCACATTAGACTCTTTACAAAGATAGCCAAAGATGTAAGTTACAATATTAGAAAACAGCTCTTGGAACACTTAAGAAAAGTATCTATGAGTGAGTATGATATATTGGGTTCTGGCTCTGTTGCATCAAAAGTTATAACTGATGTTGATACTATCGATAAATTTATAGCGAGTGGAGTTGGAGAAATTATAGTTGAGGCTCTTACCATTATTGGAGTAGCCTCCATTATATTTTATCTAAATTGGCAGTTGGCTGTGGTGATATTAACTCTCAATCCTCTATCATTGGGATTTTTTTTAAGAGTTTTTAAAAATATTGCTAAGATTAAAAAGCAGGAGAACAGATCTATAGAGATTTTTCAAAACTCCCTAACAGAGAGCTTAGAGCTATATAGTCAGATAAGAGTTCAAAATAGAGAGGAGTATTTCTTAGAGGATATAGATAGAAAGGCCAGAGAGATAAGGGATAAGGCGTATCTATATGGATTAAAGAGTGAAATATCTCTAAAGTTTGCACAGATGTTAATTATGTATTCCCATGATATATTTAGAGCCGTTGGGATACTTATGGTATTTTTGGGATATA
>JALWZK010000159.1 GCA_027002665.1 Campylobacteraceae bacterium
TTTAATATTCCACTCCTTTTATCATCTAACTATTTATTAGAGGACATTATATATCTATTAGTCTTAAATACAAAAATAGAAAGACACAAAAAATGTCCTCCTATTATTTTCCACAACAAATAATACCCTCAGGAGATGGGTAAAGTTGAGATAGAGCAGTTTTTAACTTTTTTTACTCTTATAGATAACTTTAGATATAATTCGCCTAATTTATTTACTATAAGGATTATATTATGGGACAGACCATTACTGAAAAAATTTTCTCTGAACATGCAAATAGAAGAGTTAAAGCTGGGGAGATTGTTAGAGTTGATATTGATATGATTATAGGTAATGATATTACTACACCAATATCTATAAGGGCATTTGAGGAGAGTGGAGCTAAGAGTCTGGCAAGACCTGATAACTTCTCTATTGTTATGGACCACTATATTCCGGCTAAGGATATAGCATCGGCAAATCAAGCAAAAATATCGAGAGATTTCGCATATAAACATAATCTAAAATACTTTTTTGATGAAAAAGATATGGGGATTGAACACGCTTTACTTCCTGAAAAAGGACTTGTGGTTCCGGGGGATATTATTATTGGAGCTGACTCTCACACCTGCACACATGGAGCATTGGGAGCATTTAGCACCGGAATGGGAAGTACAGATATATCATTTGGTATGATTACAGGTGGAAATTGGTTTAAAGTGCCGGAGACTATTAAGGTAGAGCTTGTTGGAAAACCTGCCAAACATATCTATGGAAAAGATATAATCTTAGAGTTAATTCGCCAAATTGGTGTTGATGGTGCATTATATAAGGCTATTGAGTTCACAGGTGATGGGGTATCACATCTAAATATGGCTGATAGATTCTCTATTGCAAATATGGTTATAGAGGCTGGAGCTAAAAATGGTATATTTGCAGTTGATAATATTACAGAGAGGTATCTGGAAGAGAGAGCTAAGGCAAATGGAGGACTTAGAGCAGAGCCTAAAATTCACTATGCGGATAGAGATGCTTTATATTGCCAGACTATTACAATAGATATATCTAAACTTTCGCCTGTAGTCGCATATCCTTTCTTACCATCAAATGGTAAACCGATAGAGAAGGCTGTAGCAGATGATATAAAGATAGACCAAGTTATGATTGGAAGTTGCACCAATGGTAGAATTGAGGATTTAAGAGTTGCAAGTGAGATTGTAAAGGGTAAAAGAGTTGCAAAACATACCCGAATGATTGTTACACCTGCTACTCAAAAGATTCTACTTCAAGCTCAAAAGGAGGGGTTAATAGATATTTTAATTGAGGCTGGAGCTGTTGTATCAAATCCAACTTGTGGTGCATGTCTCGGGGGATATATGGGTATCTTGGGAGATGGCGAAAGATGTGTAGCTACTACAAATCGTAACTTTGTAGGGAGAATGGGTGCTAGAACTTCAGAGATATATTTATCAAATTCAGCAGTGGCAGCCGCATCTGCAATAGCCGGTAAGATTAGTGACCCCAGAGATATTTAAAATAGATAAATATTTTTACTTATGAAAAGAAATTATATATTTATAATATTACTTTTCTATATAACCTCATCTGACCTAAGTGCAACACATATACATAAACACGCAATACAAGAACATGCAGATTGTAAAGTCTGTATTATGGCTAAAAATCTCCATAGTGGAGATATTGAAGTAAAAGATAATATATCTATTTTGTATATT
>JALWZK010000160.1 GCA_027002665.1 Campylobacteraceae bacterium
ATATAATCTCACTCCTATTTAAATATTCAAATCAAGATAGATTGGAGAAGATGTCATACCCAATAAAACATCTAACGAGGGATAATCTCTACTCTGTTATGGCTACCTATGTAAAACCGTGGGTAATGAGTTCCATTTTTAGTAGAGAGTTTATAGAGGAGAGTTTTAGAGAGAGTCAATATTTAGAGTTTTTAAATATAAGCGAGTTTAATCCAGATGACCCTTTTGATAACTACTCAAAGATAGATTTCTATAGATATTTACCAGATGATATTTTAACAAAGGTTGATAGGGCAAGTATGCGATACTCACTTGAGGTTAGAGTTCCACTACTTGACCATAGATTGGTAGAGTTTGCATACTCCCTCCCCACAGAGATTAAACTGAAAAATGGAGCAAAGTCTATCTTAAAAGATGTTCTATATAGAGAAATTCCCAGAGGGCTTATAGATAGACCCAAAATGGGATTTGCAGTTCCTCTGAAAGAGTGGTTTAGAGGCGAACTGAAAGATATGCTTCAATCAAAAATAGAGTCACTTGATAGTAGATTTAATAGAGATTATCTAATGAAACTATTTAGAGAGCATCAGAAGGGTAAAAATTATGAGTATATATTTTGGAATTTGATGAGGTTATAGATGAGTAAAAAAAAGATTTCTATTTTAATAAATGATTTAGATAGTGGTGGGGCTGAAAGGGTAGTCTCTGTGCTATTGGATATGTTACATAATCGATATGATATAACTCTATTTATGATGCATAATATTATATTTTACAATATCCCAAAAGACATTAAGATAGTTATCGTTGGGAACTCAAATCTCAAAGATAGTGGAGTTAAAAAACTCTTAAAACTTCCATTAATTGCATGGCAATATAAGAAGTTAAATAGAGACTCGTCTATATCTATCTCTTTTTTAAGTCGTGCAAACTATATAAATATATTTGCGAAACTATTTGGTATGAGAGGTAGAGTTATAATTAGTGAGAGAAGTATGCCGTCACTTCAATATAGAGGCTCATTGCAAGGATATATCAATAGACTACTCATTAGATTTTTATATAGAAAAGCAGATATGGTTTTTGCCAACTCAAAGGGGAATGCCTTAGATTTAATGGAAAATTTTAAAATAGGAGATGTTAGAGTTATATATAATATATTCAATATAGATAGAATTATAAATCTCTCAAATAGATATGCCATATTAAATAGTAATAGGTTTAATTTTATAACTATTGGAAGATTAGATGAGGGAAAAAACCATAAACTACTAATAGATGCTATAAAGGAGATTGATGCAAATCTATATATTATAGGAGATGGAGAGTTAAGAGATGATTTAGTAGAGCATATAATAAATTTGGGATTAGAGGAGAGGATTTTTATGATAGGAAAGATAAAAAATCCATACAAATATATATCTAAGGCTGATTCTTTTGTCTTTGCATCAAATAGAGAGGGATTTCCCAATGTATTAGTAGAGGCCTTAGCGTGTGGTTTACCGATTATTAGCACAGATTGTAGAAGTGGACCGAGGGAGATATTGGCTCCCGATACGGATGTAACCTTGCAACTTCATGATAATTTAGAGATAGCAAAATATGGTATTTTAACTCCTATAAACTCCATAGATAAAATGAGAGAGGCTATGAGATTAATTATGAATAATCAAAAGTTGAGAGATGAGTATAGAAACAGGGCTATAGATAGAGC
>JALWZK010000161.1 GCA_027002665.1 Campylobacteraceae bacterium
AATTTTTATAATAAAAAAAAGTATCTATATTTTAATATTTAAATAAAAAATGGATATATTATCCATAAAATGATTGAAAGGAATAAGTATGATTAGAAAAGAATTTTTAATAGCACTGTCTGTATCAGCACTACTTCTCGGTGGTTGTGTCGATTCATCTACAGGTGCAGCAGCTAAGGCAGATATGGAGGGTGGAAAAAAGACCACTACAACAGAGGTAAAAAAAGAGGCTCCTAAGGCAGAAGAGAAAAAGGTAGAAGCTCCAAAGAAAGAAGAGGCTAAAGCTCCAGTAACTGAAGAGAAAAAGGCAGAAGAGCCTAAAAAGGAGGAGGCTAAGGCTCCAGCAAAAGAGGAGAAAAAGACGGAGGCCACTGTAAATACTGCTGTTTGTGCAGGTTGTCACGGGGCAAACTTTGAGAAAAAAGCTATGGGGGTCTCAAAAGTAGTAAAAGATTTATCAAAAGATGAGATTATAAAAGCTCTTAAAGGGTATAAAGATGGTAGCTATGGAGGCTCTATGAAATCTGTTATGAAGGGACAAGTAGCTGCACTTGATGATAAGGCAATAGAGGCAATTGCTAATAAAATTGGGAAATAATAGATTGAAAAAGAGGTATAAAACCTCTTTTTAATAGCTCTTAAGTAGAAATCTTATAAAATCTTTAGCAATTGAGTAGTTCACAAAATATATGGGGAGATATAATAAATGAGCAGTAAAAAAGTATATATTGTAAGTGGAGCGGGACTCTCTGCTGAATCTGGAATAAGAACTTTTAGAGATAGTGGTGGTCTCTGGGAAGAGTATAGTATTGAAGAGGTCTGCTCAGTTGATGGATTTAGAAGAGATAGAGAGAAGGTATCCAATTTTTATGATGCTCGTCGTGCCGACTTAAAGAATAGAAAACCAAACTATGCACATAAACGGATAGCGGAACTCAAAAATAGATACCCCGATAATATTGTAGTATTGACCCAAAATGTAGATGATTTGTTGGAGAGAGCAGGGTGTAGAGATGTTATCCATCTACATGGAACGCTAACCGATTTGAGATGTGAAGAGTGCAAAAAAGTATTTCATATAGGTTATAAGAGTCAAAAAGGGGTTATCTGTCCATATTGTGGCTCTGCCAATATTAGACACAATGTTGTAATGTTTGGTGAACCGGCTCCAGCATATAGATATTTAAATGAACTATATAACTATGCTGATATGGTAGTGGTCATTGGCACAAGTGGAGAGGTGATTGATACTGCATTTATGGCACAGTTAGTAGATTACTCCATTTTAAACAATCTCGATGTTAATGAGTATCATGATAAATATTTTAAGGTTAAACTCTATAAACCCGCAACCAAGGCGATAGATGAGATATATAATCTAATTGAGGAGTTTTTATCGGATTAATATAGCTATTTTAAAGAAAATTTAAACTCTTTCTCCATTCTAATGGCCTCATCACTTCCATAAATTACAATATCTCTATCCACAACTATCTCATCACGGTTAATTTTATTTGGATATTCAACAAAATTTAAAATATGCTTAATTGTATTTAATCTCGCTTTTCTCTTATTATCGCTCTTGATAACTGTCCAAGGTGCAGTAGATGTGTGTGTGGTGCTTAACATCATAAACTTAGCCAGACTATACTCATTCCATAATCTCTGTGCCTCTCTATCTACAGATGATAGTTTATACTGTTTTAATGGGTCATTCTCTCGCTCTTTAATTCTCTTCGCCTGCTCCTTTTTGGATACTGAAAAGTAGAATTTAAATAGCTGAATCCCATCTTCAACCAACATCTTTTCAAATTCTGGAACATCTCTCAAAAATTTGCGGTGTTGTCTCTCTGTGCAGAATCCCATTACAGGCTCTACCATAGCACGATTATACCACGACCTATCAAATAGCACAATCTCCCCTGCTGATGGTAGATGTGCTACATATCTCTGAAAATACCACTGTGTCTGCTCTTTATTTGTAGGCTTTTCCAAGGCTACAACCCTTGCACCTCTCGGATTAAGGTGGTCTGTAATTCTCTTAATTGTCCCCCCTTTTCCTGCGGCATCTCTACCCTCAAATAACATAAGGACTCTAAGCCCTTTCTCTTTAACATAGTTCTGAAATTTTAAAAGCTCGACTTGAAGTTTTCTTAACTCCTTTTCATACTCTAACTTCTCTCTTTTGACCCATATTTGAACTTTTTTACTACTTTTATTCAAATCTACTCCTATTAAGATATTTTAACCACCCAATAAGTTTTTCAACCTGAAGTCCCATAGCAGTAGTCTCATACCCTCTTACAGACTCTATATACTTTTTACAAAATCCCTCCACCATACAACCACCAGCTTTGCCTCTCCACTCTCCACTCTGTAGATACTTTTCCAACTCATCTCTATCGAAAGAGGAGAATTTATAATATGTGGCTGAAATGTCTATTAGGTAGAACTCTCTACTCTTGAGGTGCATAGCTGATATAATAGATATATATGAGTTGCTTTGAAGGTTTAAAATCCTTCTTGCATCATCAATATCTTTAGGTTTTCTAAGTATCTCTCCATCTATAGTCGATACAACCGAGTCTGCTGTAAGTAGGGGTAATTCTAATCCAAACTCTCTTATGGCAGACTCCAATTTACCTTTACTTGATAGGTATGCAAAATCCTTAGCTATATCGGTTTCTATTTGCTCTTCATTATATTTTGGGGCTTTCTGTATAAACTCTATATTTGCTTTTTTTAAAAGTAAAGCACGAGATTTAGAGTTAGAGGCGAGATGTATCATCTAAAAACCTCTTAAAGTAATACCCAGCCATAGGGCTATAACCCCTAAGAGTATATTTATTGGAAGTAGAAGATTTGGAATAAGAGCTATATTCTCCTTTGCCCCCTCTAAATCTCCTAAGTCAAATAGTTTTTTACCTCTTCTTCTCTTAATATAGATATATACAAAGTTTATAGTCATAATTAACCATATCGTCTCTTTAATGTGTATTATAAATTTATGCTCTCTAAAATCTAATCCCATTGACATAATGGTAGCTGTTATAATTATAATAATAATAAATGGGATAACTATATTGAAAAATCTTCCCATTATATCTAAGGTTTTACCCAGCCTAACTCTACTATCCTCTATAAGTTGTAGATTTGGGTGAACTGATAGGCGAATTGCTATCATACCTCCAACCCAAATAATTGCCGAAATTACATGTAAAAATATAATAATATGTGCATATGCACTAAATATCTCCATTAAACTCTCTTTCAAATTCTCTCCTTAATATATTTTAAAGCTCTCTTTTTAGCCTCATCTATTTTAGATATATCTTTTCCTCCAGCTTGTGCAAAGTCGGCTCTTCCACCACCTCCACCACCTAAGATTGGAGCTATCTCCTTTATCCAATCTCCTGCTTTAATTGAGCAGTTTTTAGAGCCACTTGCAATTAATACTTTATTTCCTCTCTTTTGGAATAACATAATGGCAAGATTATCATATCTATTCTTAGCCTCATCTATAAGTTCTTTAATATCTCCGATGACTACCTCATCAATAATAACATTAACTCCAGATATATTTTGAGCTTTTAACTCCTTTTTAGTTGATTTTAGAGCATCTTTAAGCTCCTGTTTGAGTTTTTTAATCTCATCTTTAAGTCTATTTATTCCAACTATTGGATTTTGATTTTTAAGCTCCCTCTTTATATCTCTTAGCTCATCTCGTAAACCATTAACAGCTCTTACGGCACTCTCTCCACATATAGCCTCTACCCGTCTAACTCCTGCACTAACTCCACTCTCTTTGGTAATCATAAATAGTCCAATTTGAGATGTATTATCGACATGAGTTCCACCACAAAGCTCTATTGAGCTATCTCCAAAAGTGACAACTCTGACACTATCTCCATACTTCTCCCCAAATAGAGCCATAGCACCACTCGCCTTTGCCTCATCTATACTCATAATCTTAGTTACTCTTGGAATTGCTCTTATAATCTTATCATTTACCCAATCTTCTACTTTCCGTATCTCATCTTGACTCATAGGTTGAGGGTGAGAGAAGTCGAATCGGAGTCTATGCTCATCATTGAGTGAACCTGCTTGAGTTACATGTTCTCCGAGAACTGCTCTAAGTCCTGCATGTAGTAGGTGAGTTGCCGAGTGGTGTTTCTCTATCTCTCTTCTTGTGCTATCTACTAAGGCTTCAACTCTATCACCTACGGTGACTCTCCCCTCCACTTTAGATAGGTTCATACCCAAAAACTTTTTTGTATCTAATACTTTAGCCTCTCCCAATAGCTCCCCTCTATCTCCAATCTGTCCCCCCGACTCTGCATAGAAGGGGGTCTTATCCAATAGAACCCAACCTATTTCATCAATAGAATCAACCTCTCTAAAGTTCTCATCTAAGAGAGCTAAAACCGTCGCTGTTGTCTGTTTTACTTCATATCCTACAAACTCATTCTCTCCAAACTTCTCTTTTAATCTCTTAAAGTCACCTACTATTAATTCATCTCCTGTCCCTCTCCAGTTTGCTTTAGATTGTGCCTTTTGGGCCTCCATTTTCCTATTGAATCCTTCAATATCTAACTCTATATTTTTTTCCCTCAACATATCTTGAGTTAAATCTAATGGGAAACCGTAAGTATCATATAGTTTAAATGCAATCTCCCCATTAAATATATTTTTAGTCCTCTTTAACTCCTCATTAAATAGCTTAATTCCAGCCTCAATAGTATTAAAAAATCTCTCCTCTTCTATCTTCATGGCACTCTTAATCGCCTCTGCTCTATCCTTGAGATAGTCATAATTTTTCCCCATAATATCTATGAGAGTTCCTACTAATCTATATATAAATGGTTCTCTAAATCCCAAAAGATAGCCATGACGGATAGCTCTTCTCATAATTCTTCTTAGGACATATCCCCTACCCTCTTTATCAAAATTGACACCTTGAGCCAATAGAAAAGATACAGAGCGAAGATGGTCAGCTATAACTCTATAAGAGGCACTATTTCTACTCTCATAGTTATATGGTATATTGATAAGCTCTCCAATCTTATTTAAGATAGGCATAAATAGGGAAGAGTGGTAATTATTTAAAACCCCCTCTTTAATGGCTACAACTCTCTCCAATCCCATACCTGTATCTATGCTCGGTTTTGGAAGTGGAGTTAATACTCCATTAATATCTCGCTCATACTGCATAAATACTAAATTCCAAATCTCCAGAAATCTATCTCCATCTCCACCCATCACATCTTCAGGTGAGTTAAAATGCTCCTCCCCTTGGTCATAAAAAATCTCACTACATGGTCCACATGGTCCCGTATCTCCCATCTGCCAAAAGTTATCTTTATCCCCAAAACGCATAATTCTATCTCTCGATATATGTTTCTCCCATATAGAGAACGCCTCATCATCGTTGTTATGCACAGTTACCCATAGCTTCTCAATAGGTAAATTGAGATATTTAGATGAGGTGACAAACTCCCACGCATAGGCTATAGCCTCCTCTTTAAAGTAGTCTGCAAATGAGAAGTTTCCGAGCATCTCAAATAGAGTGTGGTGTCTCGCTGTATATCCTACATTATCAAGGTCATTATGTTTTCCCCCTGCCCTTATACAGAGTTGTGAAGAGGTGGCACGGGGAGGATTAGGGATAGGAGCATATCCGGTAAATATATTTTTAAACTGCACCATACCTGCATTTGTAAACATAAGAGTAGCATCATCTGGCACAAGAGGTGAGCTGGGGACAATCTTATGCCCTTTACTCTGAAAAAAATCTAAAAATTGTTGTCTATAATCCATATTTATAATCCCATTTTTTTATTGGGAATATTTTATCTAAAATGAGGTTAATAACAAAGATTTTTATTACTTTTTTTTGTTTAAATAGTCTCCAATTTCGCTTTTCTATTCTGCCAATCGGGCATATGGAGAGTTAAATAGTTATAGAAATCTCTATTATGATGATAGTGTAAAAGATGTGTTAATTCGTGAAAAATTACATACTCTATTGCTACCTTGGGTTTTTTTATAAGCTCAAGATTAAGATTTATATATGATTTTTGAGGATTAAAGGAACAACAT
>JALWZK010000162.1 GCA_027002665.1 Campylobacteraceae bacterium
CTATATAGACAAAAGGTAAAAAATATTATAAAAGATAGTTCTGTATCATATAATAAAAAGCAGTATATAATTAGAAAGATAAAGACAGATATTTTACCCCGTTTACAAAATGGGGAGTTAGTTCCTTCCAATATTGTATAGAATGATTTAGCTTACCTTCTCATCTATATACTCTTGGACAAACTTTTTTATATCACTATATATAAATGAATCTTTATAATCCTTTATCTTGCCCCCACTGGCATTTGGGTGTCCTCCACCATTCCCTATCTCTTCAGCCATCTTAGCTACATCTACTCTATTATTGCTTCTAAGAGAGAAGTTTCCTCTATAGTTAATATCCATATAGAAGTCATAATCTGGATTTTCCAATAGAAAGGTATTTCCCAAGATAGAGGTATTTCCCAGATTGTATCCAAGTATGCCTTTATAGCCTCTATATGTAATAGTCAATCTTCGCTTATCATTTGATAGAAGTTTTGTTACAAATAGAGCGACTAAGTTGGCTTTTGTGTTATCCTCTTTCTGTTTAAAAAACTCTTTTTTTAATTTATGCAAATCATTATCAAGTTCTATATGTGCATTATCTATAGTTAGATATTTTCTTGCGGAGTCTATTAAAAATAGTTTTAAATTCCTATCTTCGGTTGGAAATAGAATTCTATTTATCTCTCTCGAGCCACTTATCATTCCCAGACCAACTTTTCCAAACTCAAAAAACTTATCATCGCTTAGCCATATATCGATAGCATTAATAGCTCTTACTATATCCTTGTATTTTCCCTCTCTATCAAAATTAAACTTCTCTTGTAGCCAATCATATGTAATAAGAGTTGCAGATTTATTAATATCCAATTTATACCATTTAAACTCTTCTGCTAACTTTTCGCCAGAAGCGTGGTGGTCTAAGAGTAAAATTTCTGCATTAATTTTGAGAGCCTCCTGCTCCAACCACTTAGCCTCTTTTGCAGTTAGATTTAAATCAGTTATTAAAATAAGATGTTCATTCTCATTTTGATTAATAAATTTTTCTCTCTTTATAGAGGAGAGAATCTCCTCTAACCTCGCTTTAACCTCTGCTCCATAGTTCGCATTATATAATTCTATTTTATTAAAAGCAATATTTGTTAAATATTGACACCCATACCCGTCAAGGTCAATATGTGATAGATGATAAATATACATTATTTTGTAATATCCTTAAGTGAAAGTTCTCGTAAGAAGGTATCTATTTTATATTGAAAGTTAGCTAAAAAAGGAGAAATATTACATCCTCCAATGGTTCCATGTGGACAACTATTTATATATTGGTTACAATCAAATATTGTTGGTGGTTTACCCTCTGCAGCCAATATAATCTCTGCTACTGCTATATCTTCAGCCTTTTTTGCCATAATAAAACCACCATGAGCCCCTTTTTTAGACTCTAAGATTCCCTGTTTTGCTAAACTTTGTAAGATTTTTGCCAAGAAACTCTTAGGAATATTTAATTGTGTCGCAAGTTGTTCTGCACCTTGAGGTCTATCCGATGTCTGTATAATGTCAAGTGAGAGTAGAGCATATTCACTAGCTCGTGTTAATAACATGGCATATTTCCTTATAATATATTTAATTTTTTAATTAAGAGTATTTTACTCTAATTTATATTAAGTTTAGATTTTATCTATCTTTAAATAAATAGAGTTAAAATACTATTTTAATTTCACAG
>JALWZK010000163.1 GCA_027002665.1 Campylobacteraceae bacterium
GTACTAAGTCTTATATTATTAGATTTTAGTTGTTGTAGAAATTTTTTAGTTTTTTCTTCTCCCCATATAGTAAATAGTGCTGATATGTGTGCTGTAGTAGTTCCAAATAGTGGATTAGCAATAACAGCTTTACCTTTAAATTTAGGCATACTATATGCCATAATAGAGTGAGGAGTATCTTTTAACCCCTTTTGAACTACAAATAGTCGAACTCTTGCAGAAAATCCTGTCCAGAAGTATGATTTATCTCTAAAATTTGCAGGGATACCTTTAGCATTAGGACTTCTATATGGAGTTAATATACCTCTCTGTTTAAGAACCTCTGCACGGATAGGCTCATTTGCCCAATATACATCTGCTTGAGGATTATTTTTCTCTGCAATTAGACGGTTCATTACACCTGTGCTTTTAGACTCCTCTGTATCATATATCGCATTGACTTTAATACCTGTCTCTTTTTCAAAGTCTCTCAGTATAGGCTCTGAAAATACTTGGTCTTCAGATACATATATAGTTACGCTCTTACTCTTAGTTCCACTCTGACACCCCATAAGTAGGAATGATATAGTTAATATTAGATAACGCATGATTTTATTTACACCTCAATAGTAATATTAGAAGAGATTATACATTAATTTAAGTTTTTAATAACTGATAGTGTAATATCATTAAATCTTATAATCTCTTTACCGTGATGGTCTTGCATAAATATTTTGGCATCTTTTAAAGAGCTAAATGGAACAAAATCAGCCCCCATAGGACCTCTAACCTCTGAACCTATTACATAAAAGGCACTCTTTGCATCAATATTTTTAAAATGGTAAAACTCTTGAACAACCATATTTTCTATTTTATCTCTACTGTAGTGAAATGAGGCACTATCTAAATAGTATTTCATCATATCTTTAACACCATCAAAATAGTATCTTTTATCTTTTGTAGTGATTAACGATGCCCATTTAGGATATAGAGTGATTGCCATTCCACATACAGGACATCTCTCATTTTTAGGAATTGGGGATATTTTTGGTAGATTTTGATGTGTTGAATTTTGTTCACTAAGATAGAGTTTTACATCTTTAGCATCTTCTAAATCTATACTACTGCAATATTTTAGAATAGTTTGAGGTTTTAGAGTCTCTATATCTAAAGATTGTAACTTCTCTTTTTTACATAAGACATTAAATATCTTCTCACCTCTGCTTATACTATTTGAAAATAGTGTAGAAGTTAGAGCGAGTATTAAAATAAGAGGATAAAACCCCTTATCTATTTTACTTATCAATTGGAACTCCTGATACATTTATCATATTTGGCATTGGTTTTGCATCTTCTGGCAATAACTCTCCACCTACAGGTTTTTTACCCTCTTTAACCAGTTGAGCATTAGTTTTACCTTGAGTATCTTTAGTTCCTATCTCTATTTTATAATCAGGTGATTGCTCTTTTGTTAGATACAGCTTCATTGGAGTCTCTCCATTTGGAGCATATATTATATTAAATGGAATAAATTGTCTTCTTTTATAGTTTTTAAAATCAACATCTCTTACTTTTAGCTCAAATTTTAATTTTGTCTGCTCTATACTATTTGGTAATTTACCATACTCTATATCACCTACTATTTGAGTATTTGAACCCTTATTAGCTGTTCCTGCTTTATATAACATATTTACAACATTGTTTAGATAGGCATTCTCTATCTTATTTGGACCTTTAAATGCAGGTATTAAAAGACCAACATTAAGTCCTTCTATTTTAATATCTTTGAAAATAGTCTCTCTAAGTTTACTCTGTGTTCCTACACCAATATAATTTGGATTATTAATATCTCCAATAAGTGTAAGATTTTCTAATGTAACTCTATCAGGATACCACCATGCTATTAGTTGTCCATTTTTCATAGCACCATTACCCCAGCCTAGAAGACCTACAATCTTCTCTTTAGATATCTGTCTTGTTCCGTTTAGTATTCCAAATACACCACCACTATTTCCATAAGCTATATTTCCTATAAAACTTTTAAGACCAACTTCTCTATAGGGTACTTCCTCTTGGTTATCTTCTATAACACCTGTTACATTATCAATAGTTGAACGCTTCATTGCAAAAGCAGAGTTGCTTGAACCATTTACAATATTATCAACAATATCTACATATGGTCCTCTTATCCAAAATCCGTTTCCATGGTAACCACCATCACCATAGTAGTGGTTTCTATGTCCCCACCCTTTTACATCACTCTTTCCAAAACCTCTCGTGGCGATTGCCATATTACCTTTAAATACACCTTTCTCATCTCCTGCTTCTGTAATAAATGAAGAACCATAAACTCTATAGGCAATATTATCTTTCATAATAACATTTGAGCTATGATTTACATAACCCCAACCTGGAGATGTATTAACAACACAACCATTTATTCGTCCAACTTTTCCATCAAGTCCAGCTCTATGGAAATGAACTGAATATCTTGCAGCCTGATTTTTACCTATATATGTAGCTTTATCTCCTTTAAACTTTGTCTCATCAAGAGGAGTTGCTTTTAAAGTTCTACCAAGGTCTTTAAACTCAACATAGTTGAGATTTACATTATTATTATGCATAAATAGAACATGACCTCTATGTTCTATATTATATCTATCTATTATATCAGATATATTTTTAATACCATGCTTATGCTTTATAGTACTTTTTTCTTTTGTTGAGATTTTATTTAAAACTTTAGGGTCTGTCTCTATAATAATATTTCTTGTAATATTTGCTACATGCACCTTAATTCTATCATCTTGAATTGTTGTCTCAGGTATCAAGTGGTCATATTTTAAAGGCTCATCAATAGTAATTGTGCCACCATTTATACCCACAATTGTTCTCTCTTCAGACTCTGTTCCTGATGGAGATGTCCCAAGTATAACAATTTTATCTCCAACTCTCCAACCTTCTGGCTCTTCATCTAAGGTGATAGTTGTACTATCTTTTGTTACACCTTCATCAGATATAGCAAGATATGGAGTCTTCTCTGCACCATGAGCTAAAAATAGTCCGTTAGTTAATATACCTTGTCCTATTCGGAGTGGGTCATAGTCTGAACTATTTGTATCCTTTGTAATCATACCCTCTTCATTATAATCACTAATAATAAGTTTCGCCGTCTTATCTGCATCTATTGGATTTCTAGGCTCTCCAATTCTAAGCACACTTCCAGGTTCAGTTAAGAGTGTATCTACATAAAGAGCTGTATTTTTATGAGGATTAAAAGCTAGTTCTCCCTCTAATTTAATAGTTCTATAATGCTCTGTTAACTCCTTATTGA
The DNA here is from genome assembly GCA_027002665.1 of Campylobacteraceae bacterium. Classification (GTDB taxonomy): domain Bacteria; phylum Campylobacterota; class Campylobacteria; order Campylobacterales; family Sulfurovaceae; genus UBA1140. The sequence continues at coordinate 3,314 of JALWZK010000163.1, forward strand.
TGACAACTCTATGATTTGCATGTATAAGTATTCTATCTCCATCTTTTGGAACAATACCATCTTTCCAAGTTTTAGGGTCACTCCATGCACCACTATCAGCACTCTCTGCAGTTATAGTTTTTACTAAGTCCTGAGTTAATTTATACTCTTGAACCATAGTGGCAACTCTTGCCTTTTTATTTTGAACATTAGCTACAGTGTTATCGCTCTTATTTGCCTGTTCTTCAGATAATAAATCACTATTTGCACTTATTTGCACACTACAAATAAGTAGTGATAATGTAGAGGATATTAATATTTTTTTTGATATTTTCATATTTCTTCCTTTATTCTATAGGATATTAGAGAGAGAAAAAATCTCTCTTATTATTTTGGAACTCCAGAGACATTAATCATATCTGGCATTGGTATCGCATTTTCTGGAAGAAGTTTTCCACCTACTGGTTTATGTCCCTCTGCAATAAGCTGTGCATTTGTTTTTCCTTTTGTATCTGGAGAACCTATCTCTACCACATAATCTGGAGATTGCTCTCTCGTTAGATATAATCTCATAGGAGTTTCACCATTTGGAGCATAGGTTATATAATTTTTCAAAAATTGTCTTGCCCAATAGTTCTTCCAACTAACATCTCTTACTTTTAACTCAAACTTCATCTTTGTCTGATTAACATCTCCAGGTAATTTACCATACTCTATATTTCCATATATTTTTGTATGAGCTCCATGATTTGTTCTACCTGCTTGATAGAGCATATTTATAACATTATTTAAATATGCATTTTTAACCTTATTTGGACCATAATATATAGGAACCATTAATCCAACTTTAAAACCTTCAATTTTTATATTCTCTAATTTAGTTTGTCTAAGTTTCATATGTGTTCCTACACCTACTACATCTTGAGGATTATTAATATCTCCAATAAGAGTAAGATTTTTTATTTTAACTCTATCTGGATACCACCATGATAGTAACTCTTTTTCTGTGCGTTCTTGATTTAGCATACCATCATTATTCCAAGCTAATAGTCCATATATATGCTCAGTAGATCTATCTCTTGTTCCTTGTGATATACCAAATACTCCACAACTATTTCCATAAGCTATATTTCCTGTAAAGCTTTTTAAACCAACATATTTATATTTTTTATCTTTAAGGTCTTTATTTCTGATAACACCTTTTACATTATCAATAGGTAATCTTTTTAGTGCAAATGCAGTATTACTTGAACCATTTACTATATTATCAACAAAATCAACATAAGGTCCTATTATCCAAAATCCATGACCTTGAAAACCACCATCGCCAAAGTATCTCTCTCTTTGACTCCAACCTTTTATATTACTCTCTCCATATCCTCTGGTAGCAATTGCCATATTACCTTCAAATACACCATTTTCATCTCCAGCCTCTGTAATAAATGATGCACCATAAACTTTATATGCAATATTGTTTTTCATAATAACTTCTGAACTATGGTTTACATATCCCCAACCTGGAGAGCTATCTACAACACAACCATTTATTCGTCCAACTTTTCCATCAAGCCCCGCTCTATGGAAATGAACTGCATATCTTGCTGCTTGATTTTTACCTATATATGTAGCTTTTGCATCTTCACTATTTGAATCAAATCTTGTCTCATCAAGTGGATATTTTTTATAAGTTCTACCAAGGTCTTTAAACTCAACATAATTTAAATTTACATTATTATTATGCATAAATAGAACATGACCTCTATGTTCTATATGATAAGGGTCTTTCTCTTTTACAAATACAGGCTCATAATCTGTTAGATTATAATTATGGTGATGTCTTTTCTGATTTGTAGATTTTTTATGTTTATATTTTAAAACAAAAGTCTCCTCTTCTCCCTCACTATCTTTTAAAACTTGAGGGTCTGTCTCTATTACTATATTTCTTGTAATATTTGCTACATGCACTTTAATTCTATCATCTTGAATTGTTGTCTCTGGTATTAAATGGTCATATTTTAAAGGCTCATCAATAGTAATAGTTCCACCATTTATGCCAACAATTGTTCTCTCTTCAGACTCTGTTCCTGATGGAGATGTCCCAAGTATAACAATTTTATCTCCAACTCTCCAACCCTCTGGCTCTTCATCTAAGGTGATAGTTGTGCTATCTTTTGTTACACCCTCATTAGATATAGTAATATATGGAGTCTTCTCTGCACCATGAGCTAAAAAAAGTCCATTAGTTAATATCCCTTGTCCTATTCGAAGTGGGTCATAATCTGGACTATTAACATCATCTGTAACCATTCCCTCATTATTATAGTCACTAATAATAAGTCTCGCCGTCTTATCTGCATCTATTGGATTTCTAGGTTCTCCAATTCTAAGCACACTTCCCGGTTCAGTTAAGAGTGTATCAACATAAAGAGCTGTATTTTCATGAGGATTAAATGCCAATTCCCCCTCTAACTTAATAGTTCTATAGTGTTCATTTAACTCTTTGTTAATAACAACTCTATGATTTTCATGGATAAGTATCCTATCTCCATCTTTTGGAACAATACCATCTTTCCAAGTCTTTGGGTCACTCCATGCACCACTATCGGCACTCTCTGCAGTAATATTTTTTACTAAGTTCTGAGTTAGTTTATACTCTTGAACCATTGTAGCAGTTCTCGCCTTTTTATTTTGAACATTAGCCACAGTGTTATCAACCTTATTCGCCTGTTCCTGAGCTAATAGATTATCATCAGCATTAGCCTGTAGCGTATATATAAGTGCTGATAGTGAATATGCTATGAGCG
>JALWZK010000164.1 GCA_027002665.1 Campylobacteraceae bacterium
CCTTAGATGGATTGAGTGCAAAACCCATTGAGGTTGAGGCGACATTTACGAAGGGGCTACCAAATTTTTTAATAGTTGGTCTGGTAAGTAGTGATATTCAAGAGGCAAAGGAGAGAGTAAAATCGGCACTTCTCACAAACGATTTTAAATTTCCACCTTCAAGAATTACTATTAATTTAAGTCCCAGTGATATTAGGAAGAGTGGAACACATTTTGATTTGGTTATGGCAATTATTATCGGGTTACATAATGAGAGGATTGAAGAGAGAGATATATTTATATTTGGTGAACTTGGATTAGACGGTAGAGTAAAATCCAGCTCAACCATCTTTCCCATTATTTTATCTCTTAGAGAGCAAGGATTATTAAAAAGAGCGGTAGTCCCACAAGAGGCAATGGAACATCTATCCTATATTGCTGGAGTTGAGTTTATTCCTGTCAGCAGACTATATGAGGCGATTCATATTTTTAAAACCAACTCCTTTAAATCTACAGTTACAAAATTTAACTATAAAGCGGAGAGTTTTATAATAAATCAAAAGAGATACTTTTATGATAAAAGTATTGAAAATGATTTTAAAGATATAAAGGGGCAGAGTGTTGCAAAGAGAGCCTCAATCGTTGCATCGGCAGGTATGCACAACTTTTTAATGGAAGGGAATCCCGGTTGTGGAAAGAGCATGATAGCCAAAAGGTTGAGAGATATTTTACCACCTCTTATGGAGAGTGAAATCCTATCTATTGCGAAACATCAATTTTTAGATGGGACTACTCCAGATTTTAAACCTAAAAGACCACTCCGTTCACCTCATCATACAGCAACATTGGCATCAATATTTGGAGGAGGTTCACATAAAGCAAAGATTGGAGAGGTAGCACTGGCTCATAATGGAGTTCTTTTTTTTGATGAGTTACCCCACTTCCCTAAAAAGATATTGGAGGCATTGAGAGAGCCTCTTCAAGATAGAGTTGTAAATATCTCTCGGGTAAACTCAAAAGTTAAGTATGATGCTGATATTATGTTTGTTGGAGCTATGAATCCATGTCCTTGTGGAAATCTACTATCTAAAAAAAAGAGTTGTAGATGCAGTGAGAGGGAGATAAAAAGATATAAAAATAGACTATCTGACCCATTTTTAGACCGTATTGATATATTTGTTGTAATGCAGGAGATTACTCCAACAGATAGGGGAGATATTAATTCAAGAGAGATAAGAGAAATGGTAAATTCAGCATTTAAGTTACAGAAGGGTAGAGGACAAGATAGACTTAATGGTAAATTGGAGACAAACGAGATAGAGAAGTTTTGTAAATTATCCAAAGAGGCAGATAATACTCTAAATATAGCAATGGAACGATTTGCACTCTCCCATAGAGCCATAGAGAGTATCAAAAAGGTATCTCGAACTATTGCAGATTTGGATAACTCAAAAGATATAGAGAAGAGACATATATTAGAGGCGTTGTCATATAGGAGGAGAATTTAATAGTTATCCTAAAATAGTTATCCTAAAACAGCTTTGCAATTAAGAATAAATCTGATACAATTACTGTATGGCTAAGTCAAAAAAGAAAAATTATATTAAAGTAATTGATGAACAGTTTATAGTTCCTTATGACAAAGGTGGAGGAATTATAAAGTTTGAGGCATGGGAATATGAAAATAAAATAGTAAAATATAACATGGCTTACATTAACAG
>JALWZK010000165.1 GCA_027002665.1 Campylobacteraceae bacterium
ATCATAAGCTGTATGTTGGAGTAAATCTATCTCTTCTAATGCTTTACCTGTACCATTTGCAACAGCAAGTAGAGGCTCTTCACATACATATACAGGTAGTTTTACAATATTAGCTAGATACTTATCTAGTCCTCTAATCAATGCTCCACCACCTGTTAATACAATTCCATTCTCTACAATATCACCTGCTAAGTCTGGTGGAGTATCTTCAAGTACTAATTTTAGTGCTTCTCCAATCTCTTTAAGTGGTCCTTTCATAGCTTCTCTCATGTGTTCTGAATTTATCTCAACAGATGTTAAAAGCCCTGTTACTTGGTCTCTACCTTTAACAGTCATACTAAGTTCCTCTTCTAATTGAATTGCAGTACCAACGCTAATTTTCATCTCTTCTGCAACTCTATCACCAATCAGTAAATTAAAGTTCTTTTTCATATAGTCTATAATATTTTTATCTAACATATCTCCAGCAACTCTAATTGATTTGCTCTGAACAAGTCCACCAAGTGAAGTTACTCCAATCTCTGTAGTTCCACCACCAATATCAACAACTAAGTTTCCATTAGGTTCTTTTACAGGAATACCAGCACCAATAGCAGCTGCCATAGGCTCTTCTATTAGATAGACCTCTCTAGCTCCAGCACTCATCGCTGACTCTTTTACTGCTTTTCTCTCAACTTGAGTTAAACCAAATGGAACACATATAATTATTCTAGGAGAAAATAGTCCTTTTCTATTGTGGACTTTTTCTATAAAGTATCTAATCATCATCTCTGTTACATTAAAATCAGCAATAACCCCATCTCTCATAGGTCTAATAGCTTTTATGTTCCCTGGAGTTTTTCCTATCATCTCTTTTGCTTCAATCCCAACAGCTAGTATCTTCTCTCTACCATGCTTATCATATTGAATTGCTACAACTGATGGCTCATTTATACTAATCCCTTGACCTTTTACTAATACTAATGTATTTGCAGTTCCTAAATCTATTGCTAAATCATTAGAAAACATACCTAAAACTTTTTTAAACATATCTATCTCTTCCTTACTCTATGCTGATTTTGAATTTTTTATATATATTGGTTTTATACTATTATTTATAACATCTTCTGTAATAATAACCTCATACCCTTCTAATTCTGGAAGTTCATACATTATGTCAATTAGTGACTCCTCCATAATTGACCTAAGACCCCTTGCACCTGTTTTACGATTGATAGCTTTTTGAGCAATAGCCTTTAATGCCTCCTCCTCAAAGGATAATATCACATTATCTATTTCAAATAGTTTTTGATACTGTTTTACAATTGAATTTTTAGGTTCAACTAATATTCGTACCATATCTTTAAGAGTAATAGGCTCTAGTGTAGCTGTAATATGTAGTCGTCCAATTAACTCTGGAATAATTCCATAGTGAACTAAATCACTAGATTCTATTAGATGCATTACACTCTCATTTTCCCTATTACTTCTTTTCTCTTGACCAAATCCTAATTGATTGGCACCTAATCTTCTCTGTATAATCTCCTCAATACCATCAAATGCTCCTCCACATATAAATAGTATATTTTTTGTATCTATTTGAAGAAAATCTTGATTTGGATGTTTTCTACCTCCCTTTGGTGGAATATTTACAACTGAACCTTCAATTATTTTTAATAGTGCTTGTTGTACCCCTTCGCCTGATACATCTCTAG
>JALWZK010000166.1 GCA_027002665.1 Campylobacteraceae bacterium
GAGAATTGGATTTGCTCTACTATAGCTCATCTTTCCAATCCCCTCAAAAAATCTAACCCACATACCTTGAATATAGTTATCTTCTGCTGACTCTCTAAATAGCTCAACCTTTTTATATAGACTCATAGAGGTAGAGATGAGGTCAATCTTTCTCTCTTTTGTATATATTCCATGCTCTGTTAATATAAATGGTTTTCCTGTATCATTTGATATGAGTGCCGATAAGAAACCTGCATAACCTGTTGATGGTGAGTGGATAATTTTACCTCTGTGTTTAATAAATTTAGCAAGTTTTGCCATTTTCCATACAGGAATTAAGATACTTCTAACAGTCCAAAAGTAGTCTAAAAATGGTATCTCTGGACAGTTTTCACTATTTTTAGTAGTTGTAAAATACCATGACTCTCTACTATATAGAAATATCTCTTCACTTATCTTATTTAAGTAAAAATCTAAACTCATAGCCTCTTCTGGAAAAGGAATACTACTATCTCTACTACTAAACCAATAATATAGCTCTTTTACAGCTTCAAAACTCTCCTCCTCTCCATCTTCAGCTCTAATTGGAGGTTTATTGCCCTCTTCAAACATAAATGTCTCTACCATAAATACTAAATTATCAGATAACTCATATAGAGGTTTAGATGAGTACTCCTCTACTTTACTTCCAATAAAGACTATTCCAAATTTATACTCTGGCATACCTTTAATAATCTGTGCTATCCAAGATGATACTCCTCCTCTAACATAGGGAAATGTACCCTCACAAGGGATTATTATATCAGGTTCACCCTTATCAAAAACTACTTTCATCTTTTTCCCCACATAGAGATTAGAGGTTTTAGTCTTAAATCTAAATTGAACTGTTCTTCTAAAATAAAGTTATAGACTTCATTATATTTTCTTAATCCATATTTAATCTCTGCTAAAAAGGTTGACATAGCCTCTTTAGGTACACCTAAATCTATGGCTTTTAAAAAGGCCTTTTCTGCCTCTCTATACTCTCTATTAAATATATGGATTTTGCCCAAAAGGATAAAAGCACTAGAGTTTGATTTTATCTCTTTTAATATATTTTCAATCTTTGTAGTATAAAATCCTGATAACTGCTCATCTGCTACACCATGAAATATAAACTGCCAATAGGTATTGGCTAACTCAAAATTATATCTCTCTAATCTATCTCCATCTGCAAATTTAATCTTATTTTGAAGTTCAGTAATTCTATCATTTAATTTTTTCTCAAATGAAGATACTAATGCAAAAGCATATAGTCTTGTCTCATCAGAGCTATCAGATAGAAAATGTTTTATCTTTCCAATATTCCCTTGTGCATTACTATCATATAAAATCTTTAGTGATTTTATCTTATCATCACTACTTATCTCTTCTCTATTTCTACCCTCCATAGTTAAAACTCCCTCTTGAAATTTACTATAGACAATGGGAAATTTTGCTACCTCATCTTCAAAATCAATACTCTCATAGGTAGGGTGACTAACTCTATGTGTTGCCCAAGAGAGTCCAAATGCAATCATTATAATAGTCAATATAATGCCAATAAATAGTAATCCTGCATTAATGACTACAAAAAATATAAATATCTCTTTTCTATACTCTCTATACTTTTTAGGTAAAAAGATAATTAATATTAAAGATAGTATGCTCCATATAACTA
>JALWZK010000167.1 GCA_027002665.1 Campylobacteraceae bacterium
TATAAAAACACAATAATAAATATATTTTTGTTGTTTTTAGTTATTATTAGATAATAAATCTAAGATTTTAATGGTTAAAATTTGATGAGGAGTGGCTATTAGATGCCACCTTATTTAGTTGGACGCACCAATTTTACAATAAAAGCAGTAGGAGTTACAAACTCTCTTGCACTTCCCAGTATCTCATTTGCTCTATTATAAGATATGTATGGTCCAATTAAGATATACTCCCCTTGACCCTTCTTCAAAGATATATATGGTAGTTGAGAGAATTTCATACGATTCAGAAACTCACTTGTTGGCTTTCTCTCCTTAAAATATCCAACTTGAATATAGTATCCCGGAGTTCCAGAGTTTGAGAAAATCTTTTTAATTTCAGAACTCTTAGGTATATATGGTTTATAGCCTCTCTTGCTATCCAATACAATACCCGATTTGCCACTCTCTTCCAACTTTTTATCGCTATTTTTTTTATTTTTAACGCCGGTTTCACAACCTATAAACATAAGAGTTGTTATTAATAGTATAGTTTTATACGACCTTTTCATTTTTTCCCTTTTTATATTAAAACATCTTAGTTTATCTTATATTCGCTTGTTTTTTTATTAATCTATATCTATCTAATCTCTTTTATAATTTTATGTATATCCAATCTACTCTCCATATTGGATATAAACTCCTCTATAGTTCTCATTTTATACTCCATAAATCTCCTATTATTAAATATTCCATGTAGAAAACTACCTTTAATATTACCCTTTTCATAGTAGAGTGGATATTTTCTACTAACTCCATAGTGTATCTCAAATCCCTCTATAATTTTCCCAAATATATTATACTCTCCTCGCTTTACTATTTTATCTTTCTGAAATATAATATCATCATCAATAAATCCCAATCCAGCCACTATCTCTCTATCTCCCTCTATATGTTCTGTATCTATAAGTCTATTAAACATCATCTCATACCCTCCACATATACCTAAGATTGAAATTTTACTCTCTTTTAATCTTTTAAAGATACCACTCTCCTTTAACCACTCCAAATCTCTAATTACAAGCTTTGAACCCGGTAATATTATTAAATCAAAACTATTTAAGTTAATATTACTCTGTATAAACTCCAGAGCTACACTCGCATCAGCTATTAATGGCTCAAAATCGTTATAGTTACTCATTGTGGGGTATGCGATAACTCCTACTCTCTTAGCACCTCTCTTACTCTTTTGAGTATAATTTAGTAGAGATTGAGAGTCCTCAAATCCCAAATTAAAAGGAATATATGGTAAGACCCCCAGCACAGGTATCTTAAACTCGTTTTCAATAATCTCTACACCTCTATCAAATAGGGTTAAGTCACCTCTAAATTTATTAATAATTACACCTATAACATTACTCCTCAACTTAGATGGTAATAGGTTATATACTCCCCAAATAGATGCAAATACTCCACCCTTCTCTATATCTGCTACTAAGATAATCTTGGTATTGAACTCATCTGCTATATATATATTGGATAAATCCTTATCCATTAAATTAAGTTCCACCGGACTACCAGCACCTTCAGCAATTACACAATCATATCGACTATCTAAATAGCTAAATGCCTCCTTTACAATCGGTTTCAACTTATCTAAATCCCTATAGTAGTCTCTCACATCTCTATCTGCTACACTTTTACCATTAATAATTAGTGAAGCAGAGCTTTTTCTCCCAGATTTTAATAAAATAGGATTTAAATGGTATGAGGTTGGAACTCTTAAGACCTCTGCTTGAAAGTATTGAGCCACTGCTATCTCACTATTATCCTCTGCAACTATTGCATTGTTTGATACATTTTGAGCCTTAAATGGAGCTACACTATATCCTAAATTCTGTAATATTTTTCCTATCACAAATGTTAAGGTCGATTTTCCAGAATCACTGCTTGTTCCAAATATAGATATATTTTTCAAAAATTCCCTTTATAAAGATTTTTTTGATATTATAATCACAATATTTAAGTAAAAAGGATATATCTTGAAAGATATTAAGGATTATGAGATTAAAGCTCTGAAAGTGAAGATATTTATTGGAAAACTAAAAGCTTGGATAATAGGAGTTATCCTAATAGCTGAAGTTCTATTCTTTATAGTATATTTTGCAAAAATGGGACTATTTGATAGTGTGGACATCTCTAAGGATAGAGTAGCAGTTATTAGATATAATAAACCTGTAACTGAAGAGTTCACAACAAAAGTTATGGAGAAGATGGATAAAATCCGTAAAGATAAATCCTATAAAGCGGTTCTATTTATTATGAGTTCTCCGGGAGGTTCTCCAACTGCGAGTGAAGAGCTTAGTGAATATCTAAAAGATTATCAAAAAGATAAAAATATAACTATGTATGTCGATTCAATGGCGGCAAGTGGTGGATACTATATCGCTTCAGCAATTAAACCTCTAATTGCAAATAAAAATGCTATTGTCGGCTCCATTGGTGTAATTATGCCTCACTATAATTTGGAGGAGTTGGCAAAAAAGATAGGAATTGAAGAGGACTATTTGGCTGAGGGAAAATTTAAAAAACCAATCTCAATCTTAGCTAAGATAGATGATGAGAATAGAGAATATATTCTAAAACATCTTCTAAGACCAACCTATGAAAATTTTATAAATGCAGTGGCGACCAATCGAGGGTTAAAGGTGGAGGAGTTAAGACCATTTACTGAAGGAAAAATTTATATTGCTAATATGCCAGAGATAAGAGGTATCTTAGTGGATAAGATATCATCTCTATATAGAGTTAAAAAGATGATAAGAGAGAGTTTAAAGAATGATAAAATAGCCTTTGAAAATATAAAATTGGATAAAAAAAGCTCATTTTTACCAGAGGTGAAATTAAATCTAAATCTCAAGGAGTTTAGTGCTAGCTTAGAGCAAATTCAATAAATTTAAACCACTCTCAATATATATTAATCTTTTTTGTGGTAATATAGAGAGAAAAAAAGGGTTTAAAATGTTAAAAAATATCACTCTGATAGTTATATCTATTGCTACTCTCGGTTCACTCTATGCAAAGGATTATGAAGTGGATAAAAATGGTAATGTAAATTTAAACATTATTGATAGAAAAGTTATTGTAAATGGTAAAGTTGTAAAGAGAATCCCTAAGGGAGAACCTATTAAGGCTAATGTTGGAAATATCGGGGCTTCTATTGACGATAGAGGTGGTAGAGATAATCTAAATGCACATGTTGGCAAAAATATTGGAGCTAGTATAAAAGGTGATTCTCTAAGTGCCAATGTTGGAGGAATTAGAGCTAAAATAGATGGAGATAATATTAGTGTAGATATAGGTTCACTCTTAAATACAGCTCAAAAACTTAGAAATAGTAAAGATACCAAAGAGGAGAAAGATTTTTTTAAAGGAGATGATTTCTTTAAATAGAGTTTTAAGCTATTTCAGGCACAATCCTTTTTAAAAAGGATTTAGATGTCGATTGTAATTGACTCTCCATTGGATATGCACCTACACTTAAGAGATGGAGATATGTTAAAGGTTGTAGCACCTCTTAGTGCTACCTATTTTAGTGGGGCTATTATTATGCCAAATTTAATACCTCCAGTTACTACAAAAGATGAGGTTATATCATATAAACAGCGAATTATAGAAGCCTCTAAGGACAACTCTTTTAATCCATATATGACTCTATTTTTTAAACCAACCTATAGTAGAGAGTTTTTAAGTGAAGTAAAAGATAAAATATCTGCCATTAAGCTCTATCCTGCTGGAGTTACAACAAATTCCGATGGTGGTGTTACTGGATTTAATATAGATGAGTTAGAAGACACTCTAAATAGTATGAGTGAATTTAATATACCTCTTAGTATTCATGGTGAGACAAACGGTTTTGTAATGGATAGAGAGGCTGAATTTGCATCTATATATGAGATGTTAGCCTCCAACTTTCCAAATCTTAAGATTATTATGGAGCATATTACAACGAGGGAGAGTGTAGCTCTATTAGATAGATATGAGAATCTATATGCAACCATTACACTACACCATCTATTAATTACGCTTGATGATGTAGCCGGAGGTATGCTTCAACCCCATCTATTCTGTAAGCCTATTGCAAAGAGACCAGAAGATAGAGAGGCATTGAGAGAGGTGGCATTTAGTGGACACCCCAAAGTTATGTTTGGTTCCGACTCTGCTCCACACCCACAAGATAGAAAAGAGGCGAGTTTCTGCTCTGCAGGTGTATTTACGGCACCAATAGCCCTTCAACTACTCACAGAGCTATTTTTGGAGAACTCAAACTTAGATAATCTCCAAAAGTTTATATCTACAAATGCACAAAATATATATGATATAGAGGTTCCCAAAAAGAGAGTTATCTTAGAGGAGAGAGATTTTATAATTCCAAATAGATATGGAACAGTTGTGCCTATCTATGCAGGAGAGCAGATAAAATATTCTATTAAGGAGATTGTATGTTAGCATCAACCATAGAGGATTTAATTGGAAATACACCCATAATTAAATTGAATAGGCTTTCAGAGCTATCAGGAGCTACGATTCTTGCCAAGTGTGAGTTTATGAATCCAACCTCATCTGTTAAAGATAGAATTGCTCTAAATATGATAAATAGAGCTATAGAAGATGGGTTAATAACTAAGGATACAACCATAATTGAGCCTACAAGTGGAAATACAGGCATTGCAATAGCAAGTATATCTGCATCAAAAGGTCTAAGAGTGATATTGACAATGCCGGAATCTATGAGTATTGAGAGGAGAAAACTATTGAGCTATCTTGGAGCAGAGATTGTATTAACTCCTGCTGACGAAGGTATGGAGGGGGCAATTAATGAGGCAAATAGATTAGCTAGAGAGTTAAATGGATATATATTACAACAGTTTGAAAATCCAAATAATCCAAATGCCCATAGAGAGACGACTGCTATTGAGATTTTAAATGATACCAATGGGAATATTGACTACTTTATAGCAGGGGTTGGAACGGGTGGAACGCTTACAGGTGTATCGGAAATTCTAAAAGAGAAAATTCCAAATTTAAAATCTATTGCCGTAGAGCCAACAAATTCAGCAGTTCTATCTAAGAAAGCAAAAGGTAGTCATAAAATTCAAGGTATCGGAGCTGGATTTATTCCGAAAGTATTAAAGCCTATATATGATGAGGTGATAGAGGTTGATGATAGTAGTGCTTTCAGTATGGCGAGAAGATTAGCAAAGGAGGAGGGGTTATTGGTTGGAATATCAAGTGGGGCAAATGTTGAAGCCTCATTTAGAGTGGCCTCAAGGGCAGAAAATAGAGATAAAGTTATAGTTACAATTCTCTGCGATACGGCAGAGAGGTATCTATCTACAGAGCTATTTGATTAATGGAACTTCTCGAGACTATAAAGATTAGAGATGGAAAAATCTATAATATAGGCTATCACAATAAGAGGTTAAATAGAAGTCGTCTGGAGCTATTTAATATAGATAGAAAAATAGATTTAAGAGACTATATAACTCCACCCATAGAGGAGGGAACTCTCAGATGTAGAGTTATATATAGAGAGGATATACTATCTATAGAGTATATTCCATATAGTAGGAGGGAGTTTCAGAGTTTTAGAGTTATAGAGAGTGAAATTGAGTATAGCTATAAATATAGAAATAGAGATGAGTTAAACAAATTAAAAGAGCAGTATCCTCAATATAGTGATATAATTATAGAGAAAGATGGATTTCTAACAGATACCTCCATTGCCAATATAGCTTTTTTTGACGGGAATAGATGGATAACCCCCAAAACTCCCCTCTTAAGAGGGACTATAAGGGATAAACTTATAGATAGAAATCTATTAATCAAAAAAGATATTAAAAGTGAGAATTTAAAGCACTTTTCACATTTTGCTTTAATGAATGCTATGATAGGATTTCAAATTATAAACAATATTAATATCTATATAGATAAAAAAGAGAAGATATGTCTTTAGAAAAGTTACAAAA
>JALWZK010000168.1 GCA_027002665.1 Campylobacteraceae bacterium
TTCCACCATTAAGTATATGAGTATGTATTTTTTTTAAAAAGCTATCTTTTATATCAAGAGGGATAGAGGCTGTAACAAATATAAAGTTATACTGTTTTGCCATATTTACATATCTTCTCTGCTCTAGTTTTATATTATGGACTATTATATTTTTATCTCTAAAGTTATCTTTTATCTTATTAAAATAGTCACTATCTAATATATTTAGAAGATACTCAAAATCATGACTCTTCGCAAAATCTTTTAACTCAATAGATAAATCCTCTAAACCATCACTTATCTCCATAATCCTTGTTGCTGGGTGGTTTGGAATAATGGATAATAGCTCCTCTATACTCTTCTTTTCTAATCTATTCATAAATCTTTAACTCCTTATATAGGCTATCTCTCTCTACAGGTATAAATCCAGAGTTTTTAATAAGAGATATAAAATCATTTAAACTCATACCATTTGCACTATTTGCTCCTGCTGACGATTGAATAGACTCCTTCTCTATTGTTCCATCGAGGTCATCTGCTCCAAACTCTTGAGCTATTAGTGCTAAATTGATAGTTGTGGTTGCCCAATACGCTTTGATGTGGGGAATATTATCTAAGAGTATTCTACTTATTGAGTATGTTTTAAGTATCTCTTGAGCCGATAAAAAATTCTTAACTTTTAAAAAATTGTTCTCTCTCTGATAGACTAAAGGAATAAAGGCATTAAATCCACCTGTAATATCTTGTAAATCCCTAAGCCTTAATATATGGTCAATCCTATCTGAACGACTCTCTATATGTCCAAATAGCATTGTGGCATTGCTCTGCTTTCCTCTCTGGTGCCACTTCTTGTGTATCTCCAACCAATTCTTAGATGATACTTTACCTTTACATAGATAATCTCTTACTTTCTCATTAAAAATCTCTGCACCACCTCCGGGCATTGAGTCAACTCCACTCTCTACCATTAAATCTAAAACCTCATCATAGGTTAAGCCATATTGACGAGATAGAAAATCAACCTCTGCACCTGTCATAGCCTTTATATGAATGTTTGGTAAAGCCTCTCTAATCTTTCTAAAAGCCCCCATATACCAATCAACTCCAACATTAGGATTGTGAGCAGATACAATATGAACCTCTTTCGCTCCTCTACTATATGCAGATATAGCTATCTCTAAAATCTCTTGATGACTCATAGTATATTGATTTGGATTTTTTCTACTTGCACTATATGCACAAAATTTACATATATCAGCACATATATTAGTTGGATTTATATGACGGTTGATATTAAAATAGCTCTTTTTACCAAATCTCTCTTCTCTAATCTCATTAGCCAGCTCCCCCAGGGTTAATAGGTCAAGTTCATATAGTGCTTCTCCCTCCTTTTGTGTTAATCTCTCTCTATTTTTTACCTTATCTATTAAATTCATATATACCACTCACTATTTTTTTCTGCTATTATATCAAGATGAGTTAAAAAAGATTAATTGGAATTTAATAATCTCTCTCTAATTCCCTCTGCTACCTTTTCAGCTTTTGCACCCAATACTACTTGAATAGTTTTGTCTGTTGGTCGAATAACTCCCTTTGCTCCAAGTTTTAAAAAATCTTCATCTTTTAAATCTTTTGATGATTTAACCTCCATTCTAAGTCGTGTAATACATGCATCAGTAGAAACTATATTATCCT
>JALWZK010000169.1 GCA_027002665.1 Campylobacteraceae bacterium
ATGTTATAATAATATATAACATTATAAAGGATAAATTGATGAGTTCTACTATAAAATTATTAATACAACTTTTAATATTATGCCTATTGACATTAAATCTAAATGGGTTTGAGAAGTTTGAGGAGAATGGTGTAAAGAGTGGAAATATGAAAATATCTGCAACCCTATCAAGTGAGCAGGATAATGATAAGTATAACAAAGCAAATTTTTACTCTCAATTTGGTTATTTCTATAATAATAGTATAGAGGTTTTAATAGGTCTGCAACTTGAAGAGCAACAGAAGGAGCTATACTATACACCATCAATAGGGGTAAACTACTATTTCTATAATACTCCTATAGTAACTCCATATATTGGGGGGCAGATATTCTATAAAAATACCACCAATGAGTATATTAGAGAGAAAAAGGGGGATAAGTTTTATATAGGGACACATCTATTTATTAGTGAAAATGTTGCTATTACTCCCGAATATGGGGTAATATATAAAGATTTTGATACGGAAAAAGGGACATATTTCAATACCTTTTTAACCTATTTTTTTTAAAGGAGAACTGTTATGAGAAGAGCATTAATCCTATTAGCAACAGTGTTACTAATAGTAGGTTGTGGATTTGATAAGAAAGATTTAAATGATATTAGACTCTTAGATGATAATGAGAGAGTTAGCTATAGTGATGAGGGAAGATATGATTTGAGTGAGTATCTATTCCCAAAGCAAGATGCAACTTATATATATCAGAGAGTAAAATATCGGGATAATCACGGTGATAAAAATTATAAGGAGCCATTGAGAGTAAATAATAATGAGAGAGTAGAGTATAAAATAGTTGGAAATAGTGTTAAAGAGGGTAGTGATATTAACTATACAATCAAAGATGTTAGTATTCAAAAGATAGAGCTTGTCAATGACTTTTATGATGTTAGAGAGTATAGAAGATTTGTTGATGTCAATGATACCTATTACAGTTATGAGCATGTCGATAATGCAACTACACTATATCAGGTTGGGTGGGTAACATGTAAGGTTGAGGAGCATGTTAATCAAAAGGAGATTCTGGATAGGAACTATAGTGATGTATTGACGCTTATGTGCAAATCGGAATCGGCTGAAGGTGTCAGAGGTGAATTTAGTGAGAAGAAAAATTTTATTTCCAGACTATATTATGCAAAAGATATAGGAGAGATTGGAGCTATTGGAGAAGAGTGCATTGTAAGAAAATACGATAGCGTATATAAGAGATGTAGTAAAACAGTTAAACAGTTAAGAGAAATTTTAGAATAGGAAAGGATATGTGATGAAAAAGAGATTAGTTTTAAGTTTGGTATTACCAACTCTGCTTATTATGGGTTGTGGTTCAGGTGGTGGTAGTAAAGATGACAAAAAACAGAGTGTCGATAGTGCCTTAAAGATAGGTGAGGTTGTATATAATGCACCACAGGATATAGATTTTAATAATAAAACAAGGCTTACTTTAAAAAGAAGTAAAAGGGCATATAAGAAGATAAATAGTGATATTCAAAAGGAGACAACTGCATGTAGTGCAGGTGGAACTTTTGATTATGATGAACAGAGTGACGGCTCTATAATTGGAACATATAATACTTGCGTAGAGTATAATAATGAAACAGGATTATATGAATATACAAATGGGACTATAACTATTAGTGGAGATTTAGAAAGATTTGCCTTTTATGATTATTATTATACTCCAGACTACTATAATAATTCTGGAACAGGTGACTACTATAAAGATATAAAAATATCTATCCATTCAGAGGGGTATATAACAGAGATGAAAATAGATGGAACTTATCAAGAGTATCAGAATGGCACTCCTCTTGAGACAATGGTTTTTAGCAATCTCATAATGAAAGAGAATAATCAGACAAATGGAGTCTATTTTAATGGAGGTTTTTCAGATACAATTAGATGTTTCAATGAGAGTCATACATATAAAACAGATGAGAATGATTGGTTAATTCCAAATGCTCTAAATAGTAACTATTTCCAATCTGGAACAATTTTTGTAGATGATATTCAATATAAGTATCATGGAGATATGGTAACAGTTAGAAAGGGAGATAGAGTAGGGGAATTTAAACAGCAAGATTTAATAGATGAGTTAAATAGAAGGAGAAGTGGAGAAGATTGCGATATATACTAAATCTATAATTTATGATATAATCTGCCACAAAAAAGTAGGTAGCAGAAATGTCTATAGATTTAACCTCTCCAGAACTATATTTTAATAGAGAACTCTCCTGGCTAAAGTTTAATAGTAGAGTTCTCGCTCAAGCACAAGATACCTCTCTTCCACCCTTAGAGAGGCTTAAATTTATCGCAATATATGGAACAAACTTAGATGAGTTCTATATGATACGAGTAGCCGGATTGAAATCTCTATTTAAAGCTCGGATTCAAGAGACGGCAATTGATAAGATGACTCCAGCAGAGCAGTTAGAGGCAATTCGCTCAACTATACATCAGGAACAGAAGATATTAGAGGCCACCTTTAAAGATATCATGAAAGAGTTAAAGGGGCATGGAGTTACAATCAAAGGGTATGAGAAGTTATCCGAAACTCAACAAGAGATTATAAAAAATGAGTTTTTTGAACAGATTTACCCTGTTATTATGCCCATTGCTATTGATGCAACTCACCCTTTTCCACACTTAAATAATTTAAGTTTTGCATTGGCATTAAAGTTCGAAGATAAAAAAGAGAACATTAGATATGGATTGATACGACTACCAAGGATTTTACCCAGCTTCTTAAATGTTGATAACTGTTTTGTTCCAATTGAATCTGTAGTCGATTATTTTAGCACAGAGCTATTTATTGGACTAAAAAAACTCTCATCAACCCCCTTTAGAGTTACACGAAATGCAGATATAGATATTGAAGAGGAGGAGGCTGATGATTTTATGGAGATGTTAGAGGAGGGGATAAGAGCGAGAAATAGAGGGGCATTGGTTAGATTAGAGATGGGTATAGATGCTGATGAGGATTTAATAGAGCTTTTAACAACCCACTTAAAACTTGATACAGATGATATATATAAGTATCAAATTCCTTTAAATCTAAGCAGATTATGGTCTATTGTCACTAAAGAATCTCTTGCCCACCTTACACTTCCAACCTATACGCCCAAAACCCTTCCACCTCTTGATGAGAATAGTGATATGTTCGAAGTTATAGAGAAGAGAGATATTCTACTATATCACCCTTACGAAAGTTTTGACCCTGTTGTTAGATTTATCGAAGATGCCTCCAAAGATTCAAATACACTCTCTATGCGTATGACCCTATATCGTGTCGGGAAGAACTCTCCAATTGTAAAAGCTCTTATGAGAGCCTCAAGAGATGGTAAGCAGGTTACTGTGTTGGTTGAACTTAAAGCTCGATTTGATGAAGAGAATAATTTACACTGGGCAAAAGCCTTAGAGGACGCAGGAGCTCATGTAATTTATGGAATTACCGGCTTAAAAGTTCATGCTAAGATAGCTCAAATTACAAAGCGAAAAGGAAATAGACTACAGGGATATTTACACTTAGGAACTGGAAATTACAATCCAACCACAGCAAGAATATATACAGATTTAAGTTATTTTACTGCAAAGAGTGATTTTAATTATGATGCTACTAAGTTTTTTCATTTTATAACCGGATTTGCAGACCATATTTCGATGAAAAGATTGATTGTCTCTCCAATGGGTATTAAACATAAACTTCTATCTCTTATTGAGCATGAAGCATCATATAAAGAGGAGGGGCATATTATCTTAAAGGCAAATTCATTAGTGGATTCCGATATTATACAGGCACTCTATATCGCATCTATAAAAGGTTGCAAGATAGAGCTTATTATTAGAGGAATCTGCACACTAAAACCGGGCATTAGTGGAGTTAGTGATAATATATCTGTCTATTCAATTATAGGAAAGTATCTTGAGCATCCACGAATTTACTACTTTAAACATGATGAGAATGAGTGTTATATATCGAGTGCCGATTTAATGCCAAGAAATTTAATAAGAAGAATAGAGATAATGACACCTATTGTAGAAAATAACTTAAAGGATAAAATAAAACAGATATTATCTTTGCAACTTCAGGATAATAGGCTAAAATGGAAATTGAAAAATACAGGAGAATACAAACAGGTCAAAAATGGAGATAAGATTATAAATAATCATGAGATATTTGAGAATAATATCACAAAAATTTATAATAAATCTCAAAAAAAGACCAGAAAGTATATAAAAAGGCTATCTAAAAAACAGTTAAAGGATTAGAATGACAGTTTCATATAAAGGTTGGAGACCAATTTTAAAGAGAAATGCTTGGATTGCAGAGGGGGCGACTGTAATAGGGAGAACGGAGATAGGTGAGGATAGTGCTATCTGGTTTGGTTGTGTCGTAAGAGGTGATGTCCACTATATCAAGATAGGTGATAGAAGTAATATTCAAGATTTATCTATGGTTCATGTTACTCATCATAAAAAAGCAGATATGAGTGACGGACACCCTACCATTATTGGAAATGATGTAACTGTTGGACATAGAGTAATGCTTCACGGTTGCACTATTGAAGATGCATGTCTGATTGGAATGTCTGCTACTATCTTAGATGGAGCTGTAATTGGAAAAGAGTCTATTGTTGGAGCAGGTAGCTTAGTTACTAAAAATAAGAAGTTTCCACCAAGAAGTTTAATCTTGGGAAGTCCTGCGAAAGTTGTAAGAGAATTGACAGATGCTGAAGTGGCAGAGTTATACGCTTCTGCAAGGAGGTATGTAGAGTTCAAAAATAACTATCTCTAAAATTTTAAATTTTAATGCTACAATATAGGTAAAATATCAAAGGAGCTTATTATGAGTTATATAAGACTTTTTTTTCTTACCTATATAGTGCTGTCTATTAGTGGGTGTATAAAAAAGGAGAAGGTAGTTACTCCTCCAAAACAGCGTATAGTATATATTAATAGACAACCAACCAATTGTGCTACAACTGTATCTACTCTTCCGACTCCTATACCTTCCAGACCTCAAGTTATACATCAAGTTATAGAGAGTTCACCACCTATAAATAATAGACCAAGATTTGATTTTAATAGTATCTATAGTCCCTATCTAAGTGGAGCCTATGCAAATAATTATCAACTTAAACAGTTTATAGATGAGATGGTCTCTAAATATAGATTTAGAAGGGAGTATCTCTATGGAGTTTTTTCTACTGTAAATAGAGATGTGGAATCGTTAAAAAAGTATAATGTCTATGGTAAACCGAGTAAAAAACAGAAAGCAAATACAGTAGGCTCATGGGATAGGTATCCAAAATTTGTAACTGCTGATAGAATAGCAAATGGAGTAAGATTTTGGAGAGAGAATAGATACTATCTTGAGAAAGCTGCATATATATATCATGTAGCTCCTGAATATATTGTCGGCATTATTGGAGTTGAGACAAATTATGGTAGAGATACCGGTAAACATAGAGTCTTAGATGCTCTAACCTCTCTATCATTAGAATATAAAAAGCGTTCAAAATTTTTTAGAAAACAGTTGGAGGAGTATCTACTGCTTACAAGAGAGGAGGGGTTAAATCCACTTACAATTAGAGGTTCTTATGGAGGAGCGTTTGGAATAGTTCAATTTATGCCCGATTCATTTAGAAGATATGCCATTGATTTTAATGGTGATGGTATAAAAAACCTATTTGACCCTGCTGATGCAATTGGAAGCACTGCCAATTTCTTTGTTAAAAAGGGTAAATGGAATCCAAATATTCCTGTAGCCATGAGAGTTTTATACAATAAAAAGAGATTCTATGCAGTTCCAACAGGTTATAAGACAGAGTATTCACAGAGCTATCTTAAATCTCTTGGAATGAGACCAACAAGTGACT
>JALWZK010000170.1 GCA_027002665.1 Campylobacteraceae bacterium
GATAAAGAGACCAATAATTAATGAGAAGTGATATACACTATCGCCAAGAAGATATGAAGATAGTGTTCCCTCTAATAGCTCATAGACCAATCCACTAATAGCAATAAGAAAGGTGCTAAAGAGTAGGGGGAGTTCTTTTTTTAATACTCCTTTATTAGATTTTAGATACTTCACTACCTAATAACTCCAATAGCCAAAAATTACTACTCCCTAAATCTCTTAAAAATGGCTTTAAAATCAAAAGAGAACTCACACTTAATATCTTTAAACTCCAATGATTCTGTATCAAACTCACCAACTTTTTTAAAGTTAAAATCATAATTTTTATAGACTTTGGCTATTAAATCCTCTGGATAGACTAAGATATAGTATTTAACTCCCTCTCCTGCATAGATAGTAAACTTTAGATTCTCATCTCGCTTTGCTGTAGATGGGCTAATAACCTCAAAAATTACCTCTGGAGTCTTAGAGATATATTGTCTATTATCATCATTGCAAACTATAGCAATATCAGGTTTTAAAATATTTTGAGAGTTCATTTTCCAATCTGAGTCTATTAGTACTTCACAATTGGGACATTTATCAATTTGTGATATAGTTTCAGAGAAGATATACCCTACCAACATTTGGTGTCTTTTCATTGGTGCAGGAGCCATTGCAAATGGCATACCGGCTATTAGTTCCCAATCACCTTCCCAATGTTTATAGTCCTCATAGGTGTAGTTTGGCATATAATCATCTATTTTTAAAGCTTCCATTTGTATCCTCTTTATTGTCTATTATCCCATTTTCCCGTAGGGGTAGCCCTTGTGGCTACCCTAAATCTAAAGAGGGTATCCATAAAGGATACCCCTACAACAATCAAACAATATTTTACCATTAGTTTAGTTAATTTTTGGAAAAATCTTGTGATTTTAATTTAGGTGTTTTTTTCTATTTTATCTATAACCTCCCAATAACCGTTTCTTCTACTCCCAACTCTTATTAATCTCTTCTCTTTTTTTAATTTTGCCAACTGTTTTTCAACTGCTCTTGTTGTGATATTTAAAATCTCTGCTAACTCTTTTATAGTAGTTTTAGGATTCTCTCTTAACCGTTTTAGAATTTTATCTTCTGTATTTACCGAACTTTTATACGAACTTTTTACCGAACTTTTTATTGTATCTAAAATTATTTCTAACATAAATTCAATAAATGGTGTGCTTTCCCCTAAGCTTCCTGCCTCTTCCAAGGCTTTATAGTATCCCTCTTGATTATCTCTAATTACACTCTCAATAGGTATAGCACTGAAAATATTCTTATATTGGTTTAAAATTACAGATTGCCAAAGTCGTCCAACTCTTCCATTTCCATCAGAAAAGGGGTGAATGAATACAAACTCATAGTGAAATAGACAACTTACAATAAGTAAATGCTCATCAGTATCTTTTAACCAATCAAATAGCTCTCCCATAAGATATGGCACCCTATTTGGTGGAGGAGCAAGATGGGTTATTCTATCTTCTCCACCAACTACCACATTGTAACTTCTATAACTTCCTGCATTCTCTAAAATATTTTGCATTAAAAGTTTATGAGCGAGTAGTAAATCTTTTTCGCTCTTATAATCATACTTTTCCAAATAATCATAGGCTCTAATAGCACCTTTTACTTCCTCTATCTCCCTTAGAGTTCCTAATACTCTTTTACCATTAATTACATTAGTTACCTTATCTTCACTAAAGCTATTACCCTCTATCTGTAAAGTCCCTGTAATAGATTTTATTCTATTTTTTTTACGAAGTTTGGGTGTAATTAACTCTCTTTGAAGATAGTCAAATTCACTAATAAGCTCAACAATATCAGTAACAGTTTTTAAAATTTTACTGGTTATGGTATAAGGTGGTTGATAGTTACTCATTAAATATTTAACCCCACCTCATATATAATGAGGTGAAATATTAAAACCCACTAATTTGAACCATGTGAGTAATATAGTCTAAGAGTGGTTGAACGAAGAACATTGAACTAACAGTTGCAAATACCGCAATTCCTAAGATTGTCATTAATGGTTTAGAGACATTAAAATAGACTGTCTCTCTACTTATAGTTGATGTAGGCTCCTTCAAGAACATATATACTACCAATTTGAGATAGTAGTATGCGGATATTGCTGAATTTAATCCCATTATAATAGCCAACCATACCATACCCACATCAACAGCAGAACTCATAATATAGATTTTCCCCCAAAATACTGAAAATGGTGGAACACCTGCCAGTGAGAACATAAATAGAGCCATAACAACAGCACCTGCTGGTAGAATATGTATCATTCCTGAGAATTTCTCGTAAGGGTGGTCATATCTCTCATGGTGAACTTTATGTTTATGACGACTTACCCAAAGCATAGTAAATGCTCCAAAGTTGGTGAATAGGAATAGCCCATAGTATAAGAATATTGCTGAGTTTGCCTTAGTGGTAGCAATAGCAATAGCACTCATTACAAAACCTGCATGAGAGATTGATGAGTATCCTAACATTCTCTTTACATCTTTCTGAACCAGTGCCATAATATTAGCAAGTGTCATAGTTATAACAGATAGAGTTAATATAGCTATCTGTATCCACTCAACATTGAGTTTAATAAACATTTCAAAAATTCTTATAGCAACAGCGAATGCAACCAATTTTGGAGCTACAGACATAAATCCAGCAAGTGGAGCTGAAGCTCCCTCATAGACATCTGGTGCCCATGTATGAAATGGAAATAGAGATAGTTTAAAAGCAAATGCAGTAAGTAGAAAACCTGCTCCCGCAATGCTAATTGGCAATACAGCTCTATCTCCCAATCTTAACTGTAGAACATCTGCTATCTGATTTAACTCTAAGGTTCCAGTTAATCCATATAGAATGGCAGAACCCATTGCAAAGAATCCAGCTGCCAATGCACCCATTGTAAAGTATTTTACAGATGCTTCAAATGAGTTTGCACGGTTATGTAGTGCAATTAAGGTATATAGAGATAGAGACGATGTCTCTAAACCTATAAAGATTAGAATTAAGTTATTACTACTTACCATGAATTGTAATCCGGCTAACATAAATAGGAATAGTGCAAAAAATTCCGGATATGAATATTCATGAAATCTCTTTGATGTTAATGCCAGAGGGATAAATAGTATTGACGCTATTAAGATAATAACCTGTGTAACAACTGCAATACCATCGATAAGCATTAAATCAAAAAAACCCTTCTCATTTCCACTAAAACCTATGGTTGCACCTAAGTCTATAATTAAAATTAAAATAGTCAGCATTACATATAGAGATTTGTGTAAATCCTCTTTTAATAAATCGACTATTAAGATAATGAGACCACCTGCAATAGCAACAAGCATAGGCATAAGTGTTGCAAGATTAAGTGCCTCTAAACTAACTTTTACTGGCTCTAACATTATTTCTCCTCCTTAGCTCGTTGAATTGAGATAATACTCTTTTTAGCTTCCGGTGTTCGAGCTTTATACTTCATATCTATTAATAACTTCTGAACACTATTATCGATTGGCTTCAATACCGGTTTAGGATAGATACCCAACCATACCACGATAGCCACTAATGGTAATAGTGCTGTTATCTCTCTTGCATTTAAATCCTTTAAACCTCTATTGCTCTCATTTGTAACCTCACCAAAGAAAGACTTTTTAAATAGTGATAGCATATAGATAGCACCAATAATAATTGAAGTTCCTGCTATAACTGTTGCCATTGGAGATATTTTATAGAAGCCTAATAGAACTAAGAACTCCCCAACAAATCCAATAGTCAATGGAAGTCCAACTGACGCCATAAGCATTACACCAAATATAGTTGCATATACAGGCATAATAGATGCAAGTCCACCAAATTTACTCATAAGCTTAGTTCCTGTTCTCTCATAGATAATACCTACAAGTAGGAATAGAGCCCCAGATACCATACCGTGAGAAATCATTTGGAAAATTGCACCACTAAGCCCCTCTGAGTTCATAGCGAAAATACCTATCATAATAATACCCATGTGAGATATAGATGAGTAGGCAATTATCTGTTTCATATCCTTTTGAGCAAAAGCAACCATAGCGGTGTAGATAATCATAATGATAGATAGGACTACAATCATCGGTATCATTTGAACTGACGCATCTGGGAAGAGTGGAAGAGAGAATCTCACAAATCCATAAGTTCCCATTTTAAGTAGAACTGCAGCCAATATTACTGAACCGATTGTAGGTGCTTGACCATGTGCATGTGGTAACCATGTATGGAATGGGAACATAGGCACTTTAAATGCAAATCCAATAAATAGTGCTAAGAATAACCAATATTGTAGATTTACAGATAAATCTAATTGATACCAATCCAATAGATTAAATGTCCATACACTTGTCTCTAAGTGGTATAGATATGCTATGGATAATAGGCCAACCAACATAATTAATGAACCTGCAAATGTATATAGGAAGAATTTAATAGCCGCATATACCCTTGTAGGTCCTCCCCACGCTCCAATAATATATAGCATAGGAACCAATGAAAGCTCCCAGAATATATAGAACATTATAGCATCTAAGGCTACAAAGACACCTATCATTGTCATCTCTAAGAATAGTAGAGATACAATCATATTCTTTATATTATCTATCTTCTCCTCATTTAGAGAGATAATTCCAATTAGTGTTATCATAGCCGACATAATAACAATAAATAGAGAGATGCCATCTACCCCTACATTATAGGAGATACCAAACTCCTTAATAATAGGTAAAAACTCGGTAAACTGCATATCTGCATTGTCCATATCGAAGCTAAACCATAACCATAGAGATAGTAGAAACTCAATTCCTGCTACAGATATACCATACGCCTTAGCAGAGTCTCTATCCACAATAAATCCTAATATCCCAGCTAAGAGTGGGAAAAATATTAATATAGTTAATATATGTTCCATAAACCTCTCCTCCTTAACCTATAACTACAGCAACAGCTGAAGCTAATATTAACAATACTGCACCTACACCCATCCAATTTAGATATGATGAGAGGTTACCATTCTGTATAACTCTTGTTCTGTCACCTGTTTTATAGATTACTTTTGCAATAAAGTCAACTGTTGCATCAACTACAGCCTTATCTATAGACCAGAATTTATCAGATAAAGCACTATAAGGTTTCACAATATACTCTGTATAGAAAGCTGGAATATAGTATTGGTTTATAAGTAGCTTATATAGGAAACCACTCTCAACCTCTTTATCCTGCTTAAATGCCTTATCACCTTTACGAGCATACTTCATATATGCAATAATAATACCTGTTACTGCAAAAGCCAATACCAATAGACCCAACCACCAAGCGTTATGGTGTGTATGGTGGCTCATCTCATAATCTGGAAGTAGTCTAATGATAAACTCATGGAAACTACCTTTAAACCAACCTGTAATAATTGCTAAGATAGCCAATGGTGACATTGCAATTAGGACATATCTATACATTTCGTGAGGGTGAAAACCAAATTTTTTATATCTCTCTTCACCTTCAAATGTTAAGAATACCTGTCTAAAGCTATAGAATGCTGTAAGACCTGCTGTAAATACCAATGCAAACCATAATATATAGGTTCCCTCATTGAATGCTGTCTCAATAATTGCGTCCTTAGAGAAGTATCCTGCAAGTGGTGGAATCCCTGCGAGAGCGAGTGATGCAACTCCCATATATAGATATGTTCCTCTCATAACCTTTTTAAGTCCACCCATCTTAAATATATCAAGCTCATCATTCATAGCGTGCATAACATTACCTGCACCCAAGAATAGTAGTGCTTTAAAGAATGCGTGAGCTGCAAGATGGAATAGTGCAATCCAGTATGCTCCAAGTCCAGCGGCCGCAAACATATAACCGAGTTGAGATAGTGTAGAGTAGGCAATAATTCGCTTTAAATCTCTATTGACCAATGCCATAGAAGCCGCAAAGAATGCCACAAATGTTCCAAGTGCCGCAATAAAGTAGCTAACTCCTGAAACTGCATCTAAGCTATATATAGGATTTGCTCTAATTACTAAGAATACACCTGCTGTTACCATTGTAGCCGCATGGATTAGGGCTGAAACTGGAGTTGGACCCTCCATTGCATCTGTCAGCCAAGTATGGAGTGGGAATTGTGCCGATTTACCCATTGCACCAATAAATAGAGCCATTGCAATAGCTACCAAAATACCATCTCCAAGATGAGGTAACTTCTCAAACACTATATCATACTGAAGGGAACCTACATTCCAGTAGATTAAAAATATTCCAATTAACATTCCAAGGTCAGCAATACGGTTCATAATAAATGCCTCATTTGCTGCATAAGATGGAGAGATGGCAGGATTTATATCCGGTGTAACATCTTTCTTATGATACCAAAAGCCGATTAGTAACCAAGAACAGACCCCAACACCTTCCCAACCAATAAATAGTCCAGCAAAGTTATCACTCATAACAAGAACCATCATTGAGAATACGAATGCAGATAGATATGAGAAGAATCTATTAAAGCTCTTATCGTGGTCCATATATCCATTTGAATAGATATGCACTACTGTTGATACCATAGTGACAACTACCATCATAGTTACACTAACCTCATCAACTACAAAGCCAAATGGAATATGTAATCCACCTACAGTAATCCAATCCATCATAGTTACATGAATTGCACCATGCTCTACTACATGGATAGCGAGTGCAATAGATGCTAACAGAGAGATAAAGATAAGAGCAGAGTTTACAACTCCAACAACAATATTTTTAGGACTTCTTGCAAAGAATAGTCCAGCAAATAGTGAGCCAACAAAAGGTGCAAAGAGTGCTATATATACTAAATTTTCCATTCTATTACCCTTTCATTGTTGATATTACATCTAAGTCTAAGGTATGATACTTTTTATAGAGTATAATCAATAGACCCAAACCGACAGCAACCTCACTTGCCGCAACTGCGATGATAAAAAAGGCAAACATTTGACCTGATAAATCACCATAATAATTACCAATCGCTGCAAAAGCGATATTAACTGCATTTAACATCACCTCTGTAGCAAAAAATAGCATTAGAAGATTTTTTCTTCTAAGCACCCCCATAAATCCTATACTAAATAGTAGTCCTGAAAGTATAAGATAGTGACTAATACCTATCATCTGCTCTCCTTTTTTAGAATCTCATCTTCACTCTCTTTATCCACGAGAGGTAGCACGGTAGTCGTTAGAGATTTATCCATCTTCTTACCTGCCAAGATAATACCTGCAACCATTGCGACAAGAAGCATAATGGCAGCCACTTCAAATGGAATTAGATACTTTGTAAATAGAACTTTACCAACAGCTTGAGCATTCCCCACACCATCAGTTATAGGAGAGAGAACTTGAAGGTTCTCACCTATGATTGGTGCTGAGAATATTATTACAAATACTACTGCCATAAGTCCTCCAAGTAGAAATACCAATCGTGGACTGTTATACTTCTCTTTAACATCTTTAGTTGTATCAAAAAACATCATTGCAAAAGCATATAGTGCCATAACAGCACCAACATATACAATAAGTTGAACAACACCTAAGAAATCTGCTCCCAAAAGAAAGAAAAATCCTGAAATCATCACCATTCCTGCGGCGAGTGAAGTCATGGAATAGAGAACATTTTTACTAAAAACCGTAATCGAAAACAGTATCACTGTGGATATTGCAAAGATATAAAAGGCTATAAACTCATACATTCAATCCCTCCTCTAATACGCTAAAGGCGTTTTTTTGATATTATCATCGGCATTAGGACTAACAGCACCAAACCCTTGATACTCTTGTTGAAGTTTCAGTTTATCAATTGGAGTTAGCATATCTTCAAATAGAGAGAAACTTGCTCTCTGTTCAGATGCCGTCTCATATCTTCCACCATGAACAATAGCCAACTCTGGACAGACCTCTGCACAGTATCCACAGAATATACATCTACCGAAATTGATTGTATATTCACTAACCTCTTTTCTCTGATTCTCATCATATCTTGTCTCCATAGCGATACAGTTAGAGATACAAATCTTTTCACAGAGTCCACACCCAATACATCTATAGTGTCCACTCTCGAGAAGTCTCAGCATCTCATGGATAGCTCTATATCGAGGGCTAATCGGTAACTTCTCAAAAGGGTATTGTGTTGTGTGCATCTTTTTTCTAAATAGAGCATTAATCATCTCTCTTAGAGTTACCCAGAGTCCTATACATAGTTCAGGCTTAAATGTTCTTGATACTACCTGCTTAAACTTGCACCACGCACTCTTTGGAGGGTGAGTTAAATCCAACTTTTTATAATTTTGTGTTCCAACATTTCTGTTTTTAAACTTTTCTAAACTCATTACTACTCCTTATATTGCCATCATCACAATACCGGTGATAACAACATTTATAACTGCCAATGGCATTAATACTTTCCAACATAACCACATAAGTTGGTCTGGTCGAACATGAGGCCAAGCAGCTCTTACCCATAACATAAGGAAGAATAAGAATGCAATCTTAGCAATTATCATAATCCAACCTGGGAAAATCCACCAATCATTATATCCACCGAGGAATACAATTGATGCAATAATTCCAATTGTAATCATATTGGCATACTCACCAATAAAGAACATTCCCCATCTCATACCACTATACTCTGTAACATACCCGGATACAATCTCCGCTTCATGCTCAAGCAGGTCAAATGGTGTTCTATTTGTCTCTGCATATCCTGCAATTAAAAATAGGATAAATGCTATAGGTTGATATAGAACCAACCAAGTTCCATTAGATTGATAGCTATTGAAGTCCACAAAAGATAGGGAACCAACTATCATAATTGGAGCTAAGAGCGATAGACCAGTTACAACCTCATAACTTAAAAACTGTATAGCTGTTCTTGCACTTCCCAATAGCCCCCACTTGTTTGATTGAGCCATACCTGCCAGTAGAGGTCCATATAGTCCCGCAGCCATCATTCCAAGCACAAATAGTATCCCCACATTGACATCAGAGGCTATCGATGGGACATATACATCTACAAATGGAATTGTAAAATCTGGAAATACAGGAACTGCTCCAAGGGCAATAAAGGCAGTTGCTGCTGTAATTACAGGTGCTACTGCAAATATTATCCTATTTGCATTTTGTGGGATAATATCCTCTTTTGTAAATAGTTTAATACCATCTGCTATTAATTGGAGTAATCCATAAGGTCCTACATGTTGTGGACCCAATCGTCTCTGCATAAATGCAAGTATTTTTCTCTCAATATAAGTACCAAACCCTGCTATGGCAGATATTACAGCTAGGATTAAAATAGCTTTAATAATCACACCAACGGCAGTCACTTCTGGTAACATTGTTGCATCCATTTTATACCTCCCTTATAATTACTTTTTGGTATCTTGAAGCTCCAAAGAGTTCATAGATATTTCTATCACTTTTAAAGTCTGGAACAGCAACTATATCACCTTCCATTCTCTCATCAACTTTCACATCAAGTTCCAAATTGCCATTGTCAAACTCAACTACAACTCTCTTACTTAGAGTCTCTGCCCTTTTCGGACTTGCATAGAGTGCAAACTCCTCAAATATCTGATGTGCTTTATCTGTAAAGTCATTAAATTGTCTCTGAGGGTTACATCTATAGACAATATCCCCATCTAATGCAATAGACTCATCAAATCTATCCACCTCCTCAATCTCTTGAACTTCACTCTCTATTGTGGTGAGTAGATAGCCTCTATGCTCTGTTCCATCATTTCTATATCCATTTGGAAGTGAGTCAAAATCGACAGATTTAAAGCCCTTTTCGACAGGTAACTTAGGTGTCCAATCAATGGTATATGTAGTCTGAGTATCAATTAACTCTTTTACAATATCATGTAGAGTGTAACCATTATACTCCAATGCCACATTGGTTGGTGTTACCCTTTTGTGCATATTGGTTAGGGTCCCTTCCTGTTGATTCATGGCAGGAGCGTCTAAATCCCCATCTCCAAGAGCTGATACTCTAAAGTCACCCGGAGCGTTATATCCTATGGTGTAACCCTTAGCCTCATCATCAAGCTCACAAATTAGTGCCACACCGAGTGAGTTTGTCTTTGGAGGTATCATTGCCACTTTAACAGGGGAGGTTTTCTCTAAGATAGTAATTAGTTTTACAATATTTTTTGCTTTTGGGTGGAAATATAAGTCCTCTCCAACTATTAAAGCAAACTTCTCTTTCTTTTTCATCATCTTAGTAAATGTAGCTTCAAATTTACTATCTCCGCCGAGAAGTTTGACCAATTTATCTCTATCCAACTGCTCCTTGACGCTATCCGGTAAATCTTTTTTATCGCTAAATAGCTCTATTAGAAGCAGTAGGACAGCCTCCTCATGTCCAACTTTATGAGTAAATGTCAAGACATTTCTACCGAATGTAGGAACCAATTTATCTCCTACAGGGTGAAAATAGAGTCCCGCTCCTTTATTCATCTTCTGCACATTATTGAAGGCATATCTTGCATTTGGATTATCATTTCTTAAACTTGTCCCGAGGCTTATCACAAAATCACTACTCATAACCTCTTTAAAGTCTAAGCTATATAGAGATTTGCCACTATACTGCTTATAGAAATCTAAGAATATCTGGAATGCTCTCGCTTCACGATTGATGAGTTTAACTCCAAACTTCTCCTTGAGAGTCTGTAGCATTAGAGCCTCTTCATTTGTAATTACAGATGTAAAGTTAATAACCTCTGCCTTTTTAAATGCCTCTACAGCTCTCTTAAATGCCTCTCTATCTTTTGTAGCATCTCTATTTTCAAAATCATATCCAAATCGACCAGCTCCACATAGAGATACAAAGTTCCACTCATTAGTAACTCTATAAATCTTCTCTCTTCTATCGCTAATAGATGTAGGTTTAGTCTCATAATATATCTGACACCCACTACTACAGTGAGCGCAGGTAGCAGGGATTTTCTTTAAATCCCACGCATTTGTCGTATATTGGAAATCTCTACTTACCAATGCACCGACAGGACATACAGCTATACACTCCCCACAGTCAGAGCAGTTAGTATAATCTGTGCCATTACTTGGTGCAATAATAGATTTTTGGAGTTTATTCCACATCGCATAGGCATCTTTCGGCATACTCCCCTTGAGACTCTTATCCAATGCAGGTCCACCCCGTTTTGTGGTCTTAATAGCAGAATCTCCTATCATATCTTTACATACGGTGACACATCTCTCACATACAATACATAGACCTGCATCATAGTGGAGAACACTACTCCAATTTTTTGTCTCCCGTTTTGTATCTGGAATTGAGTAGCTCTGCTCATCAACCTTCAGTTCGAGTGTATAGTTTTGTAACTCACACTCACCACTCTGGTCACATACGCCACACTGAAGAGGGTGATTTACATCATAAACCTCCATAATGGCTCTTCGCTCTTTTAGTATGTTTGGAGTAGTTGTTACTACCTCCATACCATCTTTTACTTTAGCATTACAGGAGTAAACCTGCTTTCCGTCTGCTTCAACAAGACATATTCTACAGGCAAGTGTGGGAGAACATCTCGTTAAATAGCAGAGAGCAGGGATAAAGATGTCATTTGCTCGGGCTACATTGAGGATATATTCACCCTCCTTAGCCTTGCACTCTTTCCCATCTATTGTGACGCTAATCATATTTTCAACTGCTTCTCTATTACTCATATTAGCTTCCTATTTTCTCTAATCTGTTAAATCTGTAAGAGGATAACAAAGCCATACTTAAGCCCATATCGTAGGTTGGATT
The DNA here is from genome assembly GCA_027002665.1 of Campylobacteraceae bacterium. Lineage (GTDB taxonomy): Bacteria > Campylobacterota > Campylobacteria > Campylobacterales > Sulfurovaceae > UBA1140. The sequence continues at coordinate 11,852 of JALWZK010000170.1, forward strand.
AAGTGCTATTGTTCCCTTTAAAGATGTATCAATTTTAAACACTCTATTGAACTCAATATTATCAATAACAAATTTAACTCTGTTACCATCTTTTAATTTTGCAGCTACAGCAAACTGCTCTGAACCCAATAAATTAGGCTCATTTTTTAAGATTTTAGACATGGCCGTAAATGGAGAGAACTGCTCTTGAGGGTTACAGTTATATATAACAGCTCCATCAATTCCATTAAACTCTAAAGGCTCTTCCATGCTATTGTCTATATCTGTATCAACTTCAGATAGGATATAGCCTCGATTCTCCTCTCCCGTCATAGAGTAGCTATTTGGTAAACTATCAAACTCAATATTTTTAAATCCACTCTCCAATGGCAACTCTTTTGTATAGTCGATAGTATATTCTGCTTTTAGACCTAACGCATTTGCAATATCATTTAATATATATCCACCATAATCCAATGCCACATTTAGAGGAACAATCCGCTTATCTATTGAGGTCAAAGTTCCCTCCTGTTGAACCAGTGAAGGCATATCCAAATCTCCACCACCAAAAGCGGATAGAGTAAAGTCACCTTTTACATTGTAACCTATGGTTTTACCCTTAACCTCATCATCAAGTTCACATATTAGAGAGATACCCATACCATTTCCGGCAGGTGGAATGGCTATTGTATTAAATCCTGCATACTTCTCTAATAGTGCCACGAGTTTAGCAATATTTTCTGCTCTTGGGTGGGAGTATAAATCTGCACCGATAATTAGAGAGTATCCCTCTCTTTTAATAAGAGATTTACTTAAACTCTCCAACTCCTCTTCACCTATATTAGTTTCAGCAGATAGGTTTCCAATATCAAGCTCACTTAAAATATCTCTAATCTCATTAGGAACTTTTATATCTTTTAGAAGTGTATTGGCAAGTAGTGCCGATACACCCTCTTCACTTCCGGCATCATACTTAATAAATTGAGTAACAATATTAGATATATTACTATCTTCAATTGGGTGCATATAGATAACTCTCGCTCTATGGTGTTTACTTGCCATATTGATACCATATTTTACTAATGGAGCATCATCATTAACTCTTGTTCCCACTACAATAATAACTTCGGACTTGCTGAGAGTTTTTAAATCTCCTCCATAGAGTTTTTTACCTGTAATTTTGCTATATGCACTCATAAATTTCTGATATGCTCTCGCCTCATGAGAGATTAATCTATACCCCTTAAGCTCTTTTAGCTTTTGGAGAATTAGAGCCTCCTCATTGGATATTTCATTGGAGAATATAATAGTCTCTGCACTATTAAATGCCTCAATAGCTCTATTAAAGGCTTTAGTATCCTTTGTTACATTCTCATTTGCAAAATCAAATCCATATCTACTTGCACTACACATAGTGCTGAACTCTGCCTCATTGGAAACTCTATAGATTTTACCCTTTTTAACCTCATATATAACATCGTGTCCACCTCCACAGTGTGGACAAGATGATGGAATTTTAGTTAGCTCCCAAGCATTTGAGGTATATTTAAAGTTGGTATCGACCAATGCACCGACAGGACATACAGATGCCGCCTCTCCAAGAGTTGCGAAGTTCCTATCTCTTTTGATATTCTCAATAGTTGAGCTATATCCACCAAACTTAACCTTTAACGCCTCATCTCCTGTAATCTCTGTGGATACTCTGACACACTTCTCACACATAATACAGAGAGATGGATCATAGGAGACATATCCCCAATTCTCTACCGGACGAGCCATATCTTTTGCTGTAAAGGTTTGAGTATCTACTCCAAACTCCATAGTCTTATTCTGTAAATCACACTCTCCACTCTGGTCACAGACTCCACACTCTAAGGGGTGATTTACATTATAGAGTTTCATAATATTCTGTCTCTCTCTATATAGCGCTTGATTGTGAGTTGTAATAACTGCTCCATTAGTTGCCTTCTCTTGACAGGATAGAATAAATCCATCAACCCCTTGAACCTCTACAACACACATACGACAGGAGCCTATTGGCAAGACTTTTGTTAGATAACACATAGTTGGAATATATATACCATTCTCCCTTGCTATCTCTAAGATAGTCTGTCCAAATACCCCTCTACACTCTTTTCCATCTATAGTGATTGTTATATCTTTTAAACTACTCATCATACAGCCACCATCGATATATAGTAACATCGCATACACCGCTCTGCTTCTGCTATCGCCTCTTTACCTGTAAATCCAAGATTTACCTCTCTATTGTTTGTCTTTCGCTCATCTACACTCAACTTTTTACTAACCTGTCGAGGTATATTTGGCATCCAACCTGTAACCTTCTCTTTTTTATCATAAACTTTCAATTTAGAGAGGTGGTCTTCCATAATCTCTTCATCTGTTAATGTGCATTTGCCACCATTATAGAGATAACGACTAATTACAGAGGCTGCCCTCTTTGCTTGACCAACTGCATTTACAATGGTCATTGGACCATATTCACAATCTCCTCCAGCAAAGACCCCCTCTTTTGATGTCATATAGTCTCTACCGTTGGTTAAGATTGTTCCCCAAGATGTCAATTTCATATCCCACTCTTCTGGTAAAATTTGTAAATCGGCAGATTGAGATACAGCAGGGATTAGATAGTCACACTCAAGTTCAAAATCGGCACCCTCAATCTTAACTAACTGACCTCTTCCACCCTTAGGGTCTGGAATTAACTCAAATTTATTAATCTTGAGCTTCTCTATACGCTCTCCATTATCAAAAATCTCCTCTATTGATGAGTGGAATATAAACTCTACTCCCTCTTCAACAGCCTCGTGATACTCCTCATAAGTTGTATTTCTAATAATGGTCTTTTCATCTCGTCGGTAGAGCATAATAACTTTTTTAGCTCCCTCTCTAACAGCACATCTCACAACATCCATAGAGGTAAATCCTCCACCAACACAGACAACAACCTTATCTTTCAGCTCATTACTTGCGGGACTACCTATTTTATACTTATTCCATAGGTTTACCTTATCAAGCATATCGATAGCACCCCAATATCCACCCATCTTAGGGTTCTCATTCTTAGCACGAATCTTCTTAGATAGTCTTGTTCCAAATCCCAGAAAGGTTGCATCATACTCAGCCTCAATCTCTCGAAGTCTATTGGCATCAACTCTATGGTTATTATAGACAGTAACTGCCTCCATCTCAAGCACTAAATCTATATCTTTTTGATATTTGCTAATTGGCATTCTATACTCAGGGACACCTACGGCGACCTCTCCACCATTTACAGGTAACTCTTCAAAAATATCGACCTTAATCCCTTCAAGTGCTAAGTAGTATGCTACCGTTAATCCAGCAGGACCTGCACCAATTACAGCTACCTTTTTACCATCATTTCGAAGAGGTTTTGGAGGATATGGGTGGTGCCAACCCAGAGCGTGGTCGGTCTCATAATCTGCCCCTATTCTCTTTAACTCCATAATAGAGATAGGCTCATCCAAATTTGCTCTTCTACAAGCATCTTCGCATGGGTGAGGACATACCCTACCACAGGTATGAGCCAATGGCATAGTCTGTCTTGTAGCAGTTAGAGAGTCTGTAAATAGCATATCTCTAACCCCCTCAATATATGCAGGAATATCGACATGGGCAGGACACATATCCATACATGGAGCTGTTACCTTTGCGATATATGATATATCTCTATTATTATAATCTTTAGATGGGACTTGATTATCGATACAGTTATCAAACTGCTCCTTATAATGCTCTATTAAATCCAAAATGGGCTTAGGAACAGTCCTTCCAATCTCACACTTAGAGGTGGTCATCATTGTTTTACCAATCTCTTTTATATGTTCAATATCAGCGTGACTCCCTTCACCTCTTGCTATCTTATCGAGTAAATCATATAGGATTTTGCCTCCCCATCTACCCGGAGCACACCGTCCACACGCCTCGGAATACTTTTGGTATTGTGATGCGTATTGACTTGCCAACTCAACTACATCTATATCTTTATCGAAAATGGCTACACCATTCCAACCTATAAATGCTTTTGAGTTCCTCTCTCCGTGATAGGTTTCCGGTAGTTTAAATCCTGATTCACTCCACTCACTATGTGATTTACCTCTATTATCGATAAATTCACCTTGCCAAGTAGAGAAAATTAGTTTCGACATTATCCATCCTCACTCTTAGCTATTTTTTTATCTACCTTTTTTACAACTATTGTCCAATCCACCTCATTAAATTTTAGTGAGTTCATAAGCTCATGCCCTAACTCTTTAATAAAATCGGCACTCTTCTGAATAGATGAGTAGTCACCAACCTCAAATAGGAAAATTCCGACCTCTCCAACCTTTAAATCACTCTCAATAAGTTCGCCCATTCTGGTATAAAAATCGTCGTGTAAATGTCTTAAATCATATCTCTTCATATTCTCTCCTCCTACTATCTATCAACTTCACCAAATACAATATTGGTCGAACCAATAATTGTAACGACATCCGGTAGATAGGTTCCTATTAGAAGCTCTTGAAGTAGCCCTGTATGGAAAAATGATGGCGCTCTACATTTCAATCTATATGCGTAAGGTTCACCTTCCGATTTAATATAGAATCCAAGCTCACCCTTTGGCGATTCTGTTGGAGCATACACTTCACCTTTTGGTGGTCTCATACCTTGTGTCACCAATACAAAATGTTGCATTAGAGCATAATTTTGTGTCATAATTTGCTCTTTTGGAGCAGATATATATTGAGGGGCATGTGCCATAAGTTGAGGTTCTGTCTCGCCATACTTGTCTATAAGTTGTCTGAGGATTTTTGTAGATTCTTTCATCTCTGCCATATATAGCCTATATCTCCCGTAACTATCATTTGTATCGGCTACCGGAATGTCAAAATCCAACTCATCATATAGCTCATAAGGCTCCTCTTTCCGAATATCATAGGCGATTCCACTACCTCTTAACATAGGTCCCGTGCAACCCCAACTGAGTGCATCTTCTGGCGATAACACACCAACATTTTCAAGACGCATTTTCCAAATTCTATTTTTTTCTAAGAGAGCATTATATGTATTCTCTAACTCATAATCGACCTTATCACACCACTCTTTAAGTGCTGTTAGCCAACCATCTGGAATATCTAAGGGAACACCACCAATTCTTACAGCACTATGGGTAAGCCTAGCTCCACAATAATCCTCCATTAGGTCCATTCCAAATTCTCTCTCTCTAAAGGCGTATAGGAAAACGGACATCGCTCCAACATCTAAGGCGTGTGTTGCGATAAAGAATAGATGAGATAGGAGTCTATTTATCTCAAGTAACATAGTTCTAATTACTTTTGCTCTTCTTGGAACCTCAAGCCCTATTAATCTCTCAACAGCCAAGGCGTAAGCGTAATTATTTGCCGTTGATGCTATATAGTCGAGTCTATCTGTCGTAGGGAGAAACTCATTATATGTCATATTCTCAGCCATCTTTTCGATACCACGATGAAGATACCCAATATCCGGATAGGCTTTTACAACCTGTTCACCATTAAGCTCCAAGACAAGTCTTAATTGTCCGTGAGCTGATGGGTGTTGAGGTCCAAAGTTAATTACCATTGTATTGTCATCTCGTTCAAAATTGAGATTTTCAAAAAATGGGGATAGTTTATTAGGTTGTTGCATATACTAACTCCTCTTACTTTCTATTCTTTAACTGCGTTTGAGATGCATTATAATCAACTAATAGTGTTGAGCTATACTCAATAGGTGTCTCCGGTTCACCACCACTAATATCTGCACCAAATGGCACCTCTCTACCAACTCTGGAAAATCTTTTGGTATCATATCTATCAATTCTCGCAGGGTCCCTATTCTCTGGTCCAATAACCTCTCTTGCATCTTTTCCAAAAATCTTATCAACCTCATACCAAGATGCAAACTCATCACCTTGTAGAGGATAGGTTTTTAGTAATGGGTGTCCCTCCCAATCGTCCGGCATAAGGATTCTCTTCAAGAATGGGTGATTATTGACCACAATTCCAAACATATCAAACATCTCTCGTTCAGAGAAGTTTGCAGATTTATATAGAGGGACTACAGACTCTATTGCCAACCCCTGCTCAATTCTACATACAACTCTAACTCTCTTTCTCTCTTTAAGATTTAATAGTTGATAAAATATCTCAAAAGTGCCATCTTTTGCGAGATAATCGACTGCACTCATCTCACTTAACATCTCATAACCACACTCATTTTTAAGTATCTCTATTGCTCTGTAGTTATCTTGATGGTTTATCTCAACTCTCATCTGTCCAATCTGAATATAAGCCGATTTTATCTCAACCTTACTACTTAAAATATCTAACTGTTTTGCAAAAATCTCATCTGTGCTAACATCTTGTGTTGGAACAGATGGGACTACATGAAATCTATCTGTATAGTAAGCTTTTTTCTGAACATTATCTTTTGGAACATATTTTCTCATTATATTAACCTTAGATTTTGTTTTTTGTTTTTATTCATATTAGCAGACTCTCTTCTAATCTTCTTTTGAAGCATCATTAGAGCATACTGTAGAGTCTCTGGTCGAGGTGCACAACCCGGAAGATATATATCAACCGGAACAATCCTATCAACTCCCTGAACTGTTGCATAGGTGTTAAACATTCCACCTGTATTTGCACAACTCCCCATAGAGATAACCCATTTAGGTTCTGTCATCTGGTCATAGAGTCGTCTTGCAAACTCTGCATGTTTTTTAGATAGCGTTCCTGCCAATATCATAACATCTGCCTGTCTTGGAGAGGCTCTAAAGATAGTTCCAAATCTATCAAAATCATAACGACTCGCTCCTGTTGCCATCATCTCAATAGCACAACAAGCAAGACCATAAGTTAAGGGCCATAAAGAGTTACTTCTACCCCAATTCACTAAGTGGTCAATTGTAGTAAGTGCTATTGGTAAACCTCCTGCCGATGCGTAATTTACTTGATGCTGTGCCATTCAAGTGCTCCTTTCTTCCATGCGTAAATAAATCCAACTGTTAAAAGCAAAATAAATAGAATCATCTCTGTAAATCCAAACCAACCAAGTATTTTAAAATCGATTGCCCAAGGAAACATAAAGATAATCTCCACATCAAAAAGAATAAATAGAAGTGCTATCAGATAGAACTGTGTCGAAATAGTGTTAGGTTGTTTTGTAACCTCTGGTCCACACTCATAGATTGTTAGCTTTAACTTTTCAGTATCAAGCTTAGCCAATTTTCTACTTATAAATCGAGCCAGAAAAAGTGTTGCACTAAATGCACCTACTGTCACAATAAATAAGAAGAAGATACCTAAGTAAGGGTGATTGTTAATCACATGAGTCATTAGAACTCCTTTTATTTAAAATA
>JALWZK010000171.1 GCA_027002665.1 Campylobacteraceae bacterium
TAATTAGGTTCTCTTTGAGATTTTAGAAACTCTACAATAGTCTCAATCTCACCCTCACTATTCCATGGTGCATGAATTCTAACTAGTCCATTTGTAGCAGGTGGGGTAAATAGAGCGTCACCTCTTCCTAAAAGAGAGTCAGCTCCAAGAGCATCTAAAATAACCTTAGAGTCTATCCTCTGTCCTACTCTATAACTAAGTCTTGATGGGAGATTAGCTTTAATGAGTCCTGTTACTACATCTACACTTGGTCTTTGAGTTGCTACTATTAGGTGTATCCCACTAGCTCTTGCCATTTGTGCAAGTCTTGCAATAGAGTACTCAACATCTTTACCACCAGTCATCATTAAATCGGCTAACTCATCAATAATAACTATAATATATGGCATCATCTCGCCACCATTAGCTTTTACTTTTTTATTGTAATTTTCTATATTTTTAGTCTTATTTCCTGCCATTAGTTTATATCTCTTCTCCATCTCTGCTACCATATTAGCTAATGCTACGATAGCCTTAGAGGCATCTGTAATTACAGGTGTTAGTAGGTGGGGAATATCATTATATATAGAAAACTCCAACATCTTAGGGTCAATAAGCATTAGTTTTAATCTATCAGGGTCATTTCTATATAGGAGTGATAGTATCATAGCATTAATTCCTACCGATTTACCAGAACCTGTTGTACCTGCTATTAGTAGATGAGGTAACTTCTTTAAGTCTGTTATAAATGGATTTCCAACAATATCTTTTCCTAAAGCAATAGTTAGTGGAGATTTTGAGTTTAAAAAAATTTTACTCTCTAATATATCTCTTAAATATATGGTATCAAAATTATCATTTGGTATCTCAATCCCTACAACATCTCTACCAGGGATTGGAGCTTGTATCCTAATTGTCTCTGCACTTAATGCCATAGCAAGGTCATCTTGAAGACTTAAAATTTTAGAGACCTTTACATTTGGTGCTGGTCTAAACTCAAATGTAGTAACCAGTGGGCCACTATATGTTCTATGAACATCACCATCAATTTTAAACTGCTTTAACTTATCTAAAAGACCATGAATTTTTCTATCTATCTCTGCTTCATCTATTTTTCTTGAACTCTTAGGAGGTTTTTGTAAAAAATCTATCTTTGGTAGGGTAAAATTTAGAGGTTTTTCTATTTTGCCCTTTTCTATCTTACTTAATATCTTTCTATTCTCCTCTAACTCATTAACAATATTTATCTTTTTAGGCTCTTTTTTAGGAGTTATCTTTTTTTTTCTTATTGTCTTTTTTTCTATCTTTCTTTTAGGAGATGGACTTTTTCTATGTGTGGTTGTAATCTTCTTTAGTCTATCGTGAGCTATAGTGTGACTATTACTTTTGGGTTTCTCATCTACTATTATCCCATTAGATACAATAGTAGCCATAACCTCTGTACTATGTTTATCGAAAAAAGGATTTTTAAATTTTGCAAGGAGAGTTTTTATATATTTAAAAAGAGCCTCTTTTATTATAGATAGTCGTCTTCTTATAAAATATAAATCTGGAATATCATCTAAAATAAGAACCAAAGAGACTAAAAATGTCAAAAGCCATAGTAGCCATAGTCCAGCCTTTCCTATATATGGAAGTAAAAATAGTCTTAGAGTAATAC
>JALWZK010000172.1 GCA_027002665.1 Campylobacteraceae bacterium
ATCTTTAAAATACTATTAATACTCTCTTTTTTAGATTGTTTCATCACTCCAAAAACTCTATTGGATTGGAGTAACTCTCTACCTTTTGAGTGAGAGCCACAACCTGTCAATATAATCTTTCTATGGGGTGCTTCTCTATTTACTCTATTGATATATGCTCTTACAGATGAGTCTGCACCATTAGTTACAGTGCATGAGTTTACCACTACTATATCGGCATCACTCTCACTCATTGTCAATTTAAAATCTTTAAGTTTGGACATCATAACTTGTGTATCGAATTGATTAGTTCTACAACCAAATGTCTTAAAATATACTCTCTTCATCTCTATTGGTTTTTTCCTCATATTTTGGAATTTTCTTAGGTGCTGGTCTATTTACATATATAGATTGGGTAGGGAATGCCATCGATATATTATCCTCCTCTCTTATTCTATTGAGTATCTCCATAGATATAGTGCTTCTTAGAGTAAGTGTCGCATAGGCATTTGTCAAATACCAGACCGATATTTTAATACCATAATCATCAAAAAAGGCAAATATTCTCGGTTCTACTGCTGTATTTTTCATACTATATTTACTTCTAAGTCTATTTAACTGCTTTCTGGTCATATCTGTATAACCCTTAGAGTATTTTCTACTAACCTCCTTTGCAATACTCTGGGCTTTTGCTACATCTGAATCGAATGTAATTACAAAGTCAATCCCATCCCAAACCGTCTTTATACCGGAGTGGGAGTAGTTTGCTATCATCTCTGTAAATATATAGTTATTTGGCACAAATATAATTCTACCTGCTCTTCTATTTACATCAAAGGTGGTTAGGGTTACATCTTCATGGATTGTCATACGGAGTATAGATATATCCACAACATCACCCACATACTGTTTTCCATCTTTTAAAAATTTTACTCTATCCCCAACTTTTATAGAGCCTGAAAATATTATAACAGTCCAACCCATAATACTCATAAACCAATCTTTGAGTGCAATTGCGATACCTGCCGATGCAAAACTCAATATAGTCACAAGATGTCCCACATTTTCCAGATATGAGAATAGTAAAATTATTACAACTATGGTAATAAATGTGATATTTAATGCCTTATTTGTAGAGTAGTAAAGCTCATTTTCAGACATATATCTCTTCACTATATATTTAATAATTAAAAATCCAAGTAGTAAAAATATAATGGTTGAGCCAATCACAATGGCCTTTTTTATCTGCTTAGATATATCATTTTTGATATTTAGATGAAGCTCTGATATTTTACTCTCTAATGCCTTCTTAGTTGTTCTAAAAATCTCCAATTTACTATTGAGCAGCTCAATTTGTTTAGAAATACTCTTATTCTCATCGATATATCTCTCATCTGTAATATTTAAATCCTTATTAAATTTTATAAAATCTAATAGAATTTGTCTCTTCTCATTTAGTTTATATACAGTATCTTGAAGAGATTGAAATCTACTATTATAATCTTCCTCTACAGCACTGATATGTTTCTGAAAAGAGAGAGCATTAACAATATCAAGAGGACTCAATACAACAGGAACTTTTCCAATCTCATCAGGTGTCAAGAGATTTTTAAATGGACTCTCTTTATACTCTTTTAACTGTTCTAATTTCCCCT
>JALWZK010000173.1 GCA_027002665.1 Campylobacteraceae bacterium
TCTTAATTATATACTCTCTTTTAAATTTTGTAATAATTCTTGAAAATGTCTCTGGTGTTAGATTTAATATACCTGCTATCTCATTATTTTTTAATCTATTAAAGATAGATATATTACTGAGCATTAAATCGGCAACCTTAGCCTCTGATGATAATATTGTCTCTTGATGTAGCAGGGAAAATAGTATTACAACCTTACTTGTAAGCGATTTTATAAGTCCGAGAGCAAACTCTTTATTATCGAGATACTTATATACCTTATTAAAGTGGAGTAGCCCCATTACCCCATCTGTAAGAAACTCACAAGTTACAGGGAATGGAACCTTCTCAAAACAGGCATACTCCCCTATTGTATTTGGGGCATTCATTCTCTTTATATGGACCTGAGAGCCTTTCGGAGATGTCTTATATAGTTTTACACTCCCCTCCAATAGTATATAGAAGTAGTCACTCTCATCTCCTTCATAAAATACAATACTATTTTTTTTAAACCTTTTGATATATATACTCTCCTTTAGCTCTTTATGGAATTTTCTATCTAAATCAGAAAACATTGGTATCTCAGATAATTCAACCATAGATTTACCTTACTCTATTTTATTTGATTATACAATATATTTATTAAATTATTCAAACCAATTTAATTGCTCTCTTAAATTTACAACTTTACCGACAACTATCAATGCAGGAGTAGGTAAATCTTTCGCCTTTTGATATATATTTTCAAGAGTCCCAACAATGGTCTTTGAATCACTCATTGTCCCTCTGCTAATAACGGCAACAGGGTAATCTCTCGGCTTCCCTATATCTATAAGTTTATTGGCAATATATTCTAATCTGTGTAGTCCCATTAAGAAGATAATTGTATCATCTGTCTTATAGTTTTCCCATGGAATTTGAGAACTCTTTTTATCTCTACTCTCATGACCGGTTACAACTCTAAATGAGACTGTAACTCCTCTATGTGTAACAGGTATCCCCGCATACTCTGGAACTGCAATAGCAGAGGTAATCCCCGGAATAAACTCAAACTCTATATCTCTCTCCCTTAAATAGATAGCCTCCTCTCCACCTCTTCCAAAAACTAATGGGTCGCCACCTTTTAATCGGACAACTGTCTCATATTGTAACGCATTCTGATAAATTAGCTCATTTATCTCCTCTTGAGGTAGAGTATGGTGTGAATCCTCCTTGCCAACATATATAAATTTACACCCATCTTTTGCCTCTTTCAATATATCTGGATTCGCCAACCTATCATATATAATGACATCAGCCTCCTTTACTAAGCGAAAAGCTTTTAGTGTAAGTAGTTCAATATCACCCGGACCTGCTCCTGTTAAATATACCTTTCCCACTATTTGCTACCTTTTATTGTATAGATAAATATTCCAGATGGTCTCTTAACTTGATATATCTCTCGCTCCAAAGACCAATTTTTTGTATCAATTACACTAAGTTGGTTAGCGTCGTTTACAGATACATATAGACTACTATAAAGATTTGACCATCTGAGATGTAAAACTCTACCTTTAAATTTGAAACTCTTTATAATTTTTAGAGTTTTAGTATCTATTATCTGTATGGTTGGAAAATCTTTACCTGAAAATGTAACAGCGAGATACTTTTTATCTGGGCTAAGAGAGGTAAATACAGGTAACCCTTGAACATCTATATTTTTAATAAATTTAAAGTTATTATCATAAACCATAACTTTATTATCTCCCACAGCAGGGATAAATATCTTATCATTGGAGATTGACCAGAAACCAAAATGTGGAACTTTTAATACCGGTCTATTATCTTTTGCGGTAACTTCTATCTCTGAATATTTTAACTTATCTAAATCGATAACCCCAAATGCCTTAGTTAAAAAGAAACCAACTATATATTTATTATCCTTTATCATGGCATCAAATGGCATCTTACCAACTTTAAACTCTTTTAGAGGTTGAAAATCTGGAATACCCTTTTTATAGTTCTTATCCTTAAAGATAGCCACCTTATCCTTATCCATTTCGGCAAATATAAGCATATCTTTATAGATTTTTATTCCTACATTTTTAGAGCCTGTCTCAATCTTTTTAATTGGCTTTAAATCTCTTGTCAAAATATCTACCGATTTATCATCATAATTGGCAACTGCTACAAAATTTTCTCCAATAACAAACCCAATAGCACTCTTAGATGTTTTATACTCTGCCTCTTTCTTCTCTGTTACTGGATTAAACTTGACAACATATCCATCTCTACTAATTAAATATCCGTCGTCTCCTTTAAATTTAACAACTCCATGGTTCATATTGTGCATATTCTCTATATGGCTCTTGGTTAAACCATCTTCAATAACTGCAAGAGATTGACTCTCTCTCTCCACTACAAATATCTTCTCTCTTGTTGGTGTTACACCAAACAGCACTACTGTAGTAAGTAGTCCTATAATAACTCTTCTCATTTTCTAATCTCCTTTAACTCTAAATAGCATGATGGGTCTTCAGCCCATATATTACCGTAAATAGCATAAGCTCTACTTCTTGAACCACCATTACATATATATAGATATCTGCAATCTTTACATCTACCCTCTAAAACTCTGGGGTGAACTCTCAACCTCTTCAATAGCTCCATTGGATTATCTCTCCATATATTGGAGAACTCTTGATTAAATATATCTCCTATTGTAAATGGGAAAAATGGGTCAGGCTTAACATTTCCCTTAGCATCTATATTTAAGAGTTTTCTACCTGCTGAATTGCCACCCCAACTGCGAAGTCTCCTCTCCATCTCCTCTCTATGATTTGGATAGTTTTGAGAAAATCTATCTAAGAAGAGGATAGCATCCATCTCCATATTGCCTGTAACTATCTCAATATCTCTACCACTATTATAATACTCAAAGGCTTTATCTATAATATAGTTTACCGCTCTTCTCCTCTGCTCTTTTGAAATATCCATATTTAGATTGTCAAGTCCTCTTCCACTATAGACCAGATGGGAGATATATATCTTAGGAATATTGTGTTTCTCTGCAAGATTAAAGATAAACTCTAAATCCTTATATGTATCCTTTGTAATGGTAAATCTAACTCCAACCTTAGTTTGACCATAACTATTTAATAAATCTATAGCCTTAATAGACTCTCTAAAGGAGCCTTTCAATCCTCTAAATCTATCATGTATCTCTTCACTTCCATCTATACTTATGCCAATATAGTTAAAGGTATCTAAAATTCTCTGAGCATTCCCCTTTTTTACATATAATCCATTAGTAGATAGATATGTGATAATTCCAAGCTCTCTACAATGCTCTGCTATATCAAAAATATCTCTTCTTGTTAATGGTTCACCTCCAGAGAAGATTATAAATTTTATACCATTATCTTTCAATTCTGGAAGGGTATTTAGAATCTTTTGAGTTGTCAAAGTATCGATATCATCGAGGTTAGCCTTAGAGTAGCAGTGCAGACAGGAGAGGTTACACCTATTTGTAAAATTCCAGATAGCAATAGCTCCATTGAGAACCCTTGCAGGTCTATCTTCCACTACAGATTTTAAGAGGTTAGAGAGTCTAAACATTATTTTGCCTCTTTTTTTAGAGCTATATTTGGATATGGTTTCTTAACTACTGTGGAGTTATTATCCTTTTTAAATAATAGAATATAGTTTGTAATTGCAGTTAAGTTATCATCAGATAGATTTAGTTTCGGCATTGCATTTCTACTATATCCCAAAACCTTAGATACCTCATCAGGAGAGGTAATCATAGCCCTTATCTCACTGGCTTTTCGTTTAGATGCTATCTCTTGGAATGAGGGTCCAAATGCCTCTGCTGTTTGGTGGTGACACCCCCAACAGTATGCCTCAAATACCTCTTTTCCATCTGCTGAAAATAGTATATTTGTAAATAGAATAAGGATAGCACCCTTTATTAAATTATCTCTTATCATTAAATTCTCCTTGTAACACTTTTGCTACCTCTTTAGCGTGATAGCTAATAATAATATCTGCTCCAGCCCTCTTAAAGCTTATCATTGTTTCCATTAGAACCTTATTATAGTCAATTAACCCCTCTCTACCTGCCATCTTTAACATACTATACTCTCCACTCACATTATATATTGCCAATGGCAGAGATGAACTCTCTCGTATATCTCTGACTATATCGAGATATGCAAGTGCAGGTTTAACCATTAAAATATCTGCTCCCTCTTTCTCATCTTCTAAGCTCTCTAAGATAGCCTCTCTCCTATTTGCAGGGTTCATCTGATAACTTCGTCTATCTCCAAAGCTCGGTGCAGACTCAGCCACATCTCTAAAAGGTCCATAGTATCCACTTGCAAACTTAGTTGAGTAGCTCATAATTGGAATGTGTGAAAATCCCTCTCTATCAAGCCCCTCCCTAATAGCTATTATCATACCGTCCATCATTCCACTCGGTGCAATCATATCAGCACCAGCTTTCGCATGAATTATAGCCTGTTGTGCCAGATTGGAGAGTGTAATATCATTATCGACAGTTTTTAAAATCGGATCAAGCACTCCACAGTGTCCATGGTCTGTATATTCACAGAAGCATAAATCTGTCACAATAAACATATCGGGGTGAGCCTTCTTAATCTCTCTGACAGTAGATGCTATAATACCATGCTCACAGAGTGCATCACTCCCTACACTATCCTTAATATCAGGGATACCAAAAAGTATAATGGAGTAAATTCCTAACTCCTTTAGAGTATTACACTCTTTTATAATCTCATCAACGCTCATCTGAAAAACATCTGGCATAGAGGCAATCTCTCTTCTAAACCCCTTTCCACTCTTTACAAATAGTGGATAGATAAAATCGTTCACAGTTAAATGTGTCTCTTGGAGTAAATCTCTTAAGATTGGGTTGAGTCTCTTTCTTCTAAATCTTGCAAACATAGTTAATCCTTAAATCCTTTTGCCAAATTTTATCATAAAGCGATATAATTTTGCCCATGAAAGAGATTGAAATTTCCAAAGTTGCAAAACTTCCGACAATATATGGCATATTTAATATTCAAGCATTTAAAGAGGGGTGCAGAGAACATCTTGCAATCTTTACAGAGAACTTAGATAAAACTCCAATAGTTCGTGTCCACTCTGAGTGTTTAACAGGTGATGTCCTAAGCTCTAAGAAGTGTGATTGTGGTGAACAGCTACACTATGCACAAAAGCTTATAGGGGAGCAGGGGGGATTGATAATATACCATCGTCAAGAGGGTAGAAATATTGGATTGCTCGGAAAAGTAAACGCTTACGCCCTGCAAGATAAGGGACTCAATACAGTTGAAGCCAATCATCAGTTGGGATTTAAAGCAGATGAGAGAACCTATGAGATAGTTGAGTTTATATTAAACTATTATAATCTAAAAAAGATAAGACTACTTACCAATAATCCCAGAAAGATAGAGTCTCTAAAGGATATCGAGATAGTAGAGAGAATACCCATTATAATAGAGCCAAATCTATATAATAGAGACTATCTTAGAGTAAAAAAAGAGCAGTTGGGGCATCTATTATAATATCTTGTGTTATTATAACCAAACTCCATTTTTTATATAGTAACTAATCGGATATAGTGTAACCAGAACTACATATAGAGTATTAAAGATTAGAGAGTATCTATAACTTATAGAGGCATCTTCTCCCAAAGCCTCCATAACTCCAGAGTTTAATCCATTAAATGAGCCTATAAATAGAAGAGTATAGATTAAATAGCCTATGTAATAGTAATCTTTCTGTAAAAAGCAGAATGGACAGTGGTGTGTCGGCAACTCATATATATAGGTGCCAAAAAAGGAGATTAAACTTATAATAGAGATAACTATAAATAGTATAT
>JALWZK010000174.1 GCA_027002665.1 Campylobacteraceae bacterium
ATATCTTTAAAAAAGTATTTAGTAGAACAACAAAAGCTATTAAAGATGTGGCACCCAAGAAGAAAAAAAAGATTACCATTGAGGAGTTTGAGAATATCCTATTGGAAGCCGATGTCAATTATGAGTTGGTAGAGATATTCTTAGAGGATTTACCCAACTCAATAGATAGAATAACAGCCTATAATAGATTAATATCTGTATTTCAATATAAGGCCGATTGGAAATTCTACAACGGAGAAGATAGACCATTTGTGGATATGATAGTTGGTGTAAATGGTGCAGGAAAGACTACAACAATTGCAAAACTTGCAAAACTCTATCAAAAAGAGGGTAGAACAGTTATTCTATCTGCAGGTGATACCTTTAGAGCGGCTGCCATTGAACAGCTTACACAGTGGGCTAAGAAATTGGATATTCCTATTGTAGCTACCAGACAGGGGCATGACCCGTCTGCTGTTGTATATGATACAATTAATTCTGCTAAGGCTAAGGGTATTGATGTTGTAATTATAGATACGGCAGGACGACTCCATACGCAGACCAACTTGGGGGAGGAACTTAAGAAGATGGTGCGAATTGCCGGTAAGGCGATAGAGAATGCTCCTCATAGAAAACTATTAATCTTAGATGGGACGCAAGGGAGTTCCAGTATAAATCAAGCTAAAGTTTTTAACGAAATGATAGGAATTGATGGTATAATAATTACTAAACTTGATGGAACGGCAAAAGGTGGGTCTATATTATCTATTGCTAATGAGTTAAAGATGCCGATATACTATATAGGCACAGGAGAGAAACCAGATGACCTTATTAGATTTAAAGCAAATGAGTATGTTAATACTATTTTAGATGAGATATTTATTTAAACTACTAACCCAAATTTTTATACTAACGGCGATTCTTTTCTCCTTAATGCTTTTAAAAGAGAGAAAAGCTTTTGATACGAGAGGGCTTGTGCAGATTGACCCAATGCCCCAAACTTGGAAACTCATAAAAGAGAGGAGATATGCAGAGGCTGACGAGTATCTAAGCTACTTTATGCAGTTTGATTATGTTAAAGATAATCCAAAGGCGGTAGAGTTATTAAATGCTATTAAGGAGAAGCGAAATAGTTTTGAGTATAAGAGAGATAAGATAATAGAGGGTCTAATTTCAGGTAAGAGTGATGAGAGTGTTGGAAAAATATCTGCCATCGCATCCGATTTTTTAGTAATTGGAGATATAAGAGACTTAACAATACAGGGAAATAACTATTTTAATGGAGATAGAGAGGTGGATAAGCTGGTAGTGGCACTATCAACTCTGGGATTAGTGGCTACGGTCTCCACCATATATACTATGGGTGCTACCTCATCTGCAAAGGGTGGTATATCTATTTTAAAGTATGGTAAAAAGGTAAATAAGATACCCAGATGGTTGGAGAAAGCCATTATAAGGGAGGCAAAAGTTGTTAAAGAGACAAAGTCTCTGAAGAGTGTGAAGGGTATCTTAGAGCCGATATATGAGTTATATGAGAGAGTTGGATTGAAAGGGACTCTCGATATTTTAAAGGATACAAAAAACCTAACTGAATTGCGGGGAGTAGTTAAATTATCTAAGAGATTTGGCAAAAATAGTGCTGAGCTTCTAAAGATAACGGGGAAAAAATCGGCAAAAATTATAAATAGTATGCCAAGCGTTAAACCTCAGACTATCCTATATGCCTCCAGCTATGGAGATAAGGGTATAGTGGCAGTAAAGAGAATGGGAGAGGTTAAATTTTTAAAGCGAGTAAAGATACTATCGAGAGCCTCCAAGACAACCTATAAAGGTAATTTTGATACATTAATTGCCAAATTACTAAAAGTAGTTCCAACCTCCCTCCTATATGCCATCTCTTTTCTGGGGCTATTCTACTATCTTATTAAATTTATCTCTATATTTAAATTAAATTTTAAAAAACTTAGATTAGCATAGCCATCTATGGATAAAAATAGTTTTAGAAGAGAGTGTCTTAAGAGATTAAAGGCTCGAAATAGAGTAAAAGATTACTATGGAGATAAGATTGTCTCCAATATTCTATATAGGTATATTAAACAGAGTAGATTTAAAGTGGTTATGCTTTATATACCTTTGAAGATAGAAATTAATATTTCTATTTTAATTAAACGGCTTAGAATGGAGAAAGTAGCTCTTTTAGTCCCATTTATGGAAGGTAAAAGCTTTAGATTGGTAAAATATAGATTGCCTATAAAAATAAAAAAGTTTGGTGTAAAAGAACCCAATATATCTAATAGTTTTTATAAAAAAATTGACTTAGCTATAGTTCCAATAATTGGAACAGATAGCTCATTTAGACGGATTGGTTTTGGAAAAGGCTTCTATGATAGATTTTTTGAGAAGAGTGGAGACAAAATAGATAGAGTCTTTTTTATAGGAAGGAGGAGCTGTATCTGTTCTAAAATTGTGACAGATAGTTATGATGTAGAGGGAGACTATTATATTACACCAAAGAGAGTTTTAGATAAAAAACATATAAAATAATTAATATCGGAAATATAGGCTCCAAACAAGGAGAAGTAATGATAGGAGAGATTTCAATATCTACATTTATGGCTATCTTAGGTGCATTAGCCAGTTATTTTTTTGTTAAAAATGAGAATAAGAAGCAGTTTAAATATCATGAGGCAGAGGCAAAGGCAAAAGCTACTGCCATATCTCATGAGGCTGAAAAGCTACTACAAGAGGCTAAGGTCAATATTAAAGAGAGAGAGATAGAGCTTGAGAAGAGGTTTCAACAGAAAGTTTTGGAGATAGAGAAGTATAAAACAGAACTTACACTTGAACTTGAAGCTGTTAGAGAGAAGAAAAAAGAGCTAAATATGAGAGCCAGGGAGATAGAGAAGAAGGAGAACTATCTCGAGGCCTTAGAGGAGCAGAGACAGGAGGATATTAGTAGAAGTATTAAATTGCTTGAGAAGAGTGCAGAGATGACAAGAGAGGAGGCAAAAGAGTATCTCTTAAAGCAGGTTGAAGAGCAGTGCCAACTTGAGAGAGCCCAATTGATTAGAAAGTATGAAAAACAGGCACACCACGACGCCAAGAAGAGAGCCGACTATATCATCTCTCAAGCAGTTACAAGATATGCAGGGGAGTTTGCAGGTGAACGACTTATAAATATAATAACTCTACCGAGTGATGAGCATAAGGGGCGAATTATAGGAAAAGAGGGGAGAAATATAAAGAGTTTAGAGCAACTTCTTGGGGTTGATATTATTATAGATGAGACTCCCGGAGTTATTATAGTTAGTAATTTCAATCTATATAGAAGAGCTATTGCTACAAGAACCATTGAAATCTTAGTTAAAGATGGTAGAATACACCCTGGGAGAATTGAGAGTGTTCATAAAAAGGTAGAAAAAGAGTTTGAGCAGAAAATCTTAGAAGAGGGGGAGAATATTGTAGTAGAGTTGGGACTCTTACCGATGGATGAGGAGTTAATGAGACTTATTGGACGCTTAAAGTATAGAGCAAGTTATGGACAGAATGCATTAGCTCATACCCTCGAGGTAGCCAAATTGGCATCTCTAATGGCAGCAGAGATGGACGGTGACCAGAAATTGGCGTTAAGAGCAGGACTACTACACGATATTGGAAAGGCTTTAACCCAAGATATTGGAGGTAATCATGTCGACTTAGGTGTAGAAGTGTGTAAGAGACATAATGAACATCCAACTGTAATTAATGCAATATATGCCCATCATGGCCATAGAGAGCCGGATAGTATTGAGAGTGCAGTTGTATGTGCTGCAGATGCAATTAGTGCATCGAGACCCGGAGCGAGACGAGAGGTCTTGGAGAGTTTTATAAATCGGGTTAAGGATATTGAAGACATTGCAAAGAGAGAGAGAGGTGTCAAAGATGCCTATGCAATCAATGCAGGTAGAGAGGTTCGAGTTTTTGTAGATGCAGGCAAGGTGACAGATGCACAGATGACATTAATATCGAAAAATATTGCGAAAGAGATTGAAAATAATGTGCAGTATCCCGGTGAGATTAAAGTTACCGTCATTAGAGAGAAACGGGATATTAGCTATGCGAGGTAAAAAAAGGATAAAATATGATAAAAAAATTGGGAGTTCTTTTAATAATGTTATTTTTTACAACATGTAATGCAGAACAGCCTATTACGAAAGATAGTAATAGAACAAAATTGGATAGTAATTCTACTATTGTAGTCTTAGAGACAAATCAGGGTAAGATTGAGCTAAGACTTTTTCCGAAAGTTGCACCCTTGGCGGTAGAAAACTTTACAACACATGTCAAAAATGGTTACTATAATGGAGTTATTTTCCATAGGGTTATTAAAGATTTTATGATACAGGGTGGTGACCCAACCGGAACCGGTAGAGGTGGAGAGTCTATTTGGCATAAGGAGTTTATTAATGAGTATGCTCCAAATGTGGTATTTGATAGACCTTTTCTACTTGCTATGGCAAACCATGGACCAAATACAAATGGAAGTCAATTTTTTATTACAGTAAAGCCCACTCCATGGTTAAATGGTGGATATACCATATTTGGAGAGGTTATATCTGGACAAGACATTGTAAAAAAGATAGAAAATAGTAAGACAGATAGAGCAGATAGACCCCTTAAAGAGCAGAAGATTATAAAGGCATATATTAAGTAGGTAATGTTAGATAGGATAAGGGAGGAGAGAGTTAAATGTATAGAGTGGAAAAATATTAAGCCAATCTGGAAAGCCATTAACTCTCTGCCAAAAGTAGATGATATTAGAGTGGAGATAGATAGTGTTATATCTATATATTCAGATAGCTTTACAGAAGATGATGAAAATATTATATACTCCACTGCAAAATTGATGCAACCTTGGAGAAAGGGACCTTTTAGAGTATCCAAAACTTTTATAGATAGTGAATGGAGAAGTTTTATCAAATATGAGCTATTGAAACCACATTTCAATATTACCAATAAGATTGTGGGTGATATAGGTTGCAATAATGGATACTATCTATTTAGAATGTTAAACGAGAAGCCTAAAAAATTGGTGGGTTTTGACCCATCGCCAATTCCATACTGTCAATTTAAATTTATTGACCACTTTCTAAAGAGTGGTATCACCTATGAGTTGCTCGGTGTTGAGCATGTAGAGTTCTATGAACATAAATTTGATACTCTCTTCTGTCTCGGTGTTCTCTACCATAGAAGCGACCCCATTGGGAGTTTAAAATCTCTATATAGAGGTTTAAATAGTGGAGGAGAGCTTATATTGGATACATTTATGATAGATGGAGATGATGAGGTATCACTAACCCCTAAGCAGAGATACTCTAAGATACCAAATGTCTATTTTATTCCGACTATAAATGCTCTTAAGAACTGGTGTTATAGGGCAGGTTTTGAGAAATTGGAGGTTATAGGGGTATCTAAAACGGAGCCTTATGAACAGAGAAAAACAGACTGGATAGATGGCGAATCTTTGGAGGATTTCTTAGATAGAGATGATAATAGTAGAACTGTAGAGGGGTATCCTGCACCCAAAAGGGTATATTTAAAGGCTAAAAAGATTAAAAAATAGAGTTGATTACAAAAATTTATTTTCAATAATGCCAAAAATAAGGTATAATTAAATAAATATTTTAAATCTTTATGGCTTTATCAAAAATAAACTAAAAATATAATTAATATCTGTTATTTTGTAATAAGTATTTTTTAGATATAAATATGTAAGTCATAAGATAATTTAGGATTACAATGAGAATATTGACCATAGGGTTTGAAGATGAGTTTGTTAAAGAGTTAGAGGTCGAACTTGCAAAATACTTTATATGTATTGTAGAT
>JALWZK010000175.1 GCA_027002665.1 Campylobacteraceae bacterium
GACAAATTGTGAGACAATTTACATTAACTCAATGTTATCTAATTTTTAGTATAATCCTTAAATTTTTTAATTTTTAAGATTAAGGTAAAAGTATGCTTTCAAAACGAATACAGACACTATCTACTTCAATGACTATCGCTATTACCGCTTTAGCATTAGAGCTTAAGGCGGAAGGAAAAGATATTCTCTCATTTTCTGCTGGAGAACCCGACTTTGATACTCCAATAGAGATTAAAGAGGCAGCTATTAAGGCAATGAATGAGGGGAAAACAAAATATACTGCAGTTGCGGGAACTCCTGAACTTCTCAAAGCAGTTGCGGAGAAATTAAAGAGAGATAACGGTTTAGAGTATCAAACCAATATGATACAGACAAATAATGGAGCTAAACACTCGCTATTTAATCTATTTCAGGCTCTTATAGATGATGGAGATGAGGTTATTATCCCTGCACCATATTGGGTAACATATCCTGAAATTGCAAAATACTCTGGGGGGAAACCTGTAATCATAGAGACAGATGATACAACAAATTTTAAAATCACACCTACGCAGTTGGAAGAGGCTATTACTCCAAGAACAAAAGTTTTAATAATTACATCTCCATCAAATCCAACCGGTTCTGTATATTCTAAGGAGGAGTTGGAGGCTCTTGCAGAGGTCTTAAAGGGGACAGATATAACCGTATTTAGTGACGAAATATATGAGAAACTTGTCTATGGTGGCGTAAAATTTACACCACTTGCGTCAATTTCAGAAGATATGTTTCAGAGAACAGTAACAATTAATGGGTTAAGTAAATCTGTTGCAATGACCGGTTGGAGATTTGGGTATCTTGCTACTCCAAGAGTGGAGTTGGTTCAAGCTATGAATAGATTGCAATCCCACAGCACATCAAATATCAATACAATTACTCAAGCGGCAGCAATTGCCGGATTAGATGGTTCAGTAGATAAGAGAGTAGAGGAGATGAGAACCGTCTTCGAGAGTAGGAGAGATGAAGCGTATAAGCTGATTAATGCAATTGATGGATTATCTGTAATTAAACCAGATGGAGCATTCTATCTATTCATCAATATTAAAGAGGTAAGCAACAACTCAATGAAATTTGCTAAGGATCTTCTATCACAAGAGGGAGTTGCTATTGTTCCCGGAATTGCATTTGGTGCAGAGGGATATATTAGATTTTCATTTGCTACAGATATTGAGACCATCAGAGAGGGGATTAAAAGATTAGAAAATTTCATTAAGAGAATGTAAATTTTATTTCTGATAAAGTTATATATTGGTTTTTTTTATTAAAAGCCAATATCTATATTAAAATAAGGAATCTGAATGAAAATAGACTTAACTCCAGAAGTATTATTATCACAACTTGGATATTCAAAAACAGAATATTCTATTAAACAGATGGAAAAGATTATAAAAAATACTAGTAATTTTGAAAAATTCTCACGACACATACTTGCTCTACATGATAATTTAGCTCCTATCAAAGGGTTTGTCGCTATGTCAAACTCACAAGACAACTTTAAGATAAAAGCAAGTCAAGATGTATCTCCTGAAATATCAGATGAGTTTAGGAAAAGAGTTGAAAAGTGGGCTAAAAAATATAAAGTAAAAATTAAAAAAGTCTCAAATAAACCAACTTACTACATACTCGGAC
Source organism: Campylobacteraceae bacterium (assembly GCA_027002665.1). GTDB lineage: Bacteria > Campylobacterota > Campylobacteria > Campylobacterales > Sulfurovaceae > UBA1140. The sequence continues at coordinate 1,666 of JALWZK010000175.1, forward strand.
AGTAGATGCCACTTAGCACTCTAAATAGAGAACAGTTGAGGGCAGTTACCGCACCTATGGGAAATAATCTAATTATTGCCAGTGCGGGAACGGGAAAGACATCTACAATAGTAGGAAGGATAGCAAATCTTATAGAGAGTGGTGTTAATCCTTCCAAGATACTTCTCTTAACTTTTACAAATAAGGCTTCCAATGAGATGTTGCAGAGGGTTGGAAGATATTTCTCAACCTCTATAGTGAATAGGATTGAGTCTGGAACTTTTCATGCTGTAAGTTATAGGTGGTTAAAGGAGATGAAAGAGAATGTTATACTGAAACAACCAAATGAGTTACGGACTCTCTTTAGAAGTATATATGAGAAGCGACACTTTAAGAGATTAAATTACGATATAGAGCCTTTCTCTTCAACATATCTATATGAGCAGTATAGCTTATATCAAAACTCATCATTTGATGGTTTTGATATATGGTTTACAGATAAGTATCCAGAGCATAGAGTTCTCATAGATATCTATATGAATATTATAGATGAGTATGAATTTACAAAGGATAGATTTGGTTTTGTCTCCTTTAATGATTTGCTTTTAAAAATGCGAGAACTACTATTAGAAGAGAAGAGGGATATAAGTGAAGTTTTAGTTGATGAGTATCAAGATACAAACACTCTTCAAAACTCGCTAATAGAGGCGATAGATTCAAACTCCCTCTTCTGTGTAGGAGATTATGACCAGAGTATATACGCTTTCAATGGGGCGAATATTCAAAATATTGCTACTTTTACAAAAAGATATAGAGATGTTAGAGTATTTACTCTAAGTAAAAATTACCGCTCAACGGCATCTATACTATCTCTTGCAAATAGAGTTATTCAGAGAAATGAGCGGATTTATCCCAAAAAGTTAGAGGTTACCAAAAGGGATATAGATTTACCACCAAGACTACTTATATATAATGAACTATTTAATCAATATCAAGGAATAGCAGAAGAGATTAAAAAATCAAATACAACGAGAGATGAAATTGCAGTTCTATTTAGGAATAACTCAACTGCAGATGGGGTTGAAGCGAGTCTAAGAGAGCTTGGAATAAACTCAAAGAGAAGAGGTGGAAATAGCTTTTTTGATGTAAAGGAGGTTAAATTTCTACTTGACACTCTATCACTATTGGTAAATCCAAAAGATATGATGGCATTTATACACATTTTTGAGTATGGAAGAGGAATTGGAACAGCATTGGCAAAGGAGATGTTTGAGTGTTTTGTCCATTTTGGAGAGGGCAATCTATTTAAAGGCATGCTATCTCCTACGGTTTTTACTCTTCCAAAACTAAACCCCATTAAAAATGTGCAGTTGGGACTTTTTGATGATGATACACAGATTGGCTCAATCAGTCGCTTTAATAATCTTCGATTAGATGAGAAGATAAAATCCAATCCTATCCTCAAACATCCTAAGATAACCTCTACAGGAGTTCTATTCTATAGAGATTTTTATAACTTTTTAAAATCGATAAGAGGTGTAAAGCAACCTAAAAGTATGCTTTTAAAACTTATCAACTCTCCCCTATATGGGAATGTTATAGATACCCTATCAACTCAAAGAGCCAAACTTAAATCGGGTGAGATAGATAGGGATAGAAAAGAGATAGCAAGAGAGAATATTCTAAGAAAAGCAAAACTTTTAACCGATTTATCATCTCAATATAAGGATATAAGAAGATTTGTAAATGCGATGGTTCTTGGTGGAAATGAGTTAAGTCAGGGAAAAGGGGTCAATCTTCTAACCGTTCACGCAAGTAAAGGTTTGGAGTTTAAAGAGGTATATGTTATAGATTTAATGGACGGTAGATTTCCAAATAGAAAACTTATGAGTAGAGGCGGAACTATTGAGGAGGAGAGGCGACTCTTCTATGTGGCAGTTACGAGAGCAAAGGAGAGGTTATATCTCTCTTTTGCAAAATATGATAAGGTTAAAAAGATAGATTTTGAAGGTTCTCCATTTCTATATGAGGCTGGATTACTAAAAAAAGATTATTAAATTTACTTAAAAAAATCGATAAATAGTGTCATATACTTTTTAACTCTACTCTTCTTATATGGCACTATTGACTCCCCATCATAGTTTAAATCCTCAAATGTATATATCTCTCCACTCTCCTTAATCATAGATGTATCCATTCCAATTTTTGGACGCATATATACTGTTGTTGTTGGAACCTCTCTATCTAAGAGAGGTATAATCTCAAGTCTGCTATCCCCTACACATAGAGGTTTTTTAACTTTTGCAGATGCTTGTGAAAATGAGGTAACTCCTGCTACTACTTCGCTATTACAGTAGAGTTTTGGATTTTGAACCTTTATAATATCGAGTAGATAATAGACTGTGCTATATATCCCACTATCTCCTATGGTTACAAAACTCAGAGTATTGTAATCTTTAAATGCACTATATATAACATCTACTTGATATTGCCAATCCTCCTTTTTAAAGTGCATAGGGGTATATATTGGAATAATAGGTTTTTTAAAGTTATGTTCTCTCATAAGTTTTACTATAATTTTATGGGTTAGAGATTTTTTAAAACTTCTATCTTCACTCTTTGTAGGGACACATATAGCATCACTACTCTTTAGAGTTTTGAGAGCTTTAATAGTAATGAGTTCAATATCACCCGGTCCCAGAGAGACCATATATAATTTCTTATCCAAGTTTTATTATCTCTTCTTGAATATTTTGGAAAATTATATCTCTAATATCTTTTAACTCAATCAGATTAAACCGTTCTGAGTTTCCTATTGGTGGTGCAATTTCTGAATTAAAAAACTCTCTCAACTCATTACTAATCTCTACCATATCTTTAAAGTAGTGGTTTCCACTAACCAAGAGCATTGGCACAACTTGAATAGAGTCTATTCTATCCTCTTTTAGTCTCTCTATTAGGCTCTCTTTAATGGCATAGTATGGAAATGCACCCTCAAGTGAGCATGTATAGTTGTGTCTCGAGATAGTTTTTAAAAACTGCTCTGTATAAGTTACTGCAGATAATCCCGATAGGTCCAGAATTGGAACTCCATGTATAATATAAAGATTTGCCCAATCTTGTCTGCTAATTTGGCTATTAAGATTTTTTAGAAAGAGTGAACTCTCTTTTGTCTTACTTATAATTGCTTTAGTATAACGGATATTAGAATATGAGAAGTTTCTAAACCCCTCTACAGTTCTAATTAAAAGTTCATGTTCATCTGTTGGAAATAGATTAATTGAAGCTACTACAATATTTCTATATCCCAACATATCAACATCAGCTAATATTTGTGGGAGATTTTTATACTCTATACCTCTCTTGTTTAAATCTTTAATGACCATTCGAGAGCTAAATGAGATAAATACATCAGTAGCTTTAAACCTCTCCTCAACCTCATCTCTTAGAGCAAGATACATATCCTGCTCTACTACTGAGCCAAAACAGGCTAAAATTATAGCCTTATCTCTCTTATAGTGTCTATATCTTTTCACAGTTTGTTAAACGCTTATCAAAGAGAATATTGCAACTATCGCTCTTATACCAAGCTTTTACAGCTGATAGAATTAATAAATCTATAAGTGGCTCCAATATAATCACCAACATATAGGCGCTACCAAAAGTTAAAACATTATGGATATTTTCTGGAGTGAATCCCTGTCCATAGAATGCCCAAAAGGCTACCCAGCTTACAATTGCTCCTTCCCAAATAATGGACATTTTTAACATCTGAGAGTAGGTTATATCTTTATAAGCTACATCTTGTGGCACAATCTTTCTGGTAGCCCCATATAGAATTAGCATACTTGCCAAGAGTGTTGTTACATTTATTCCATATTGTGGTAAATCAAATTGGGCTACTGTTACACCTTGTAATAGTAATCCAAGTGCCAAACCTGTCATTGCTGGAGCTACTCCAAATACCATTAAGAGAGTTGTCCCTAATATTAAATGAACCTCACTAATTCCAACAGGATAGTGTGGAAAGACCTCAAAAAATATAAATACTAAACCTATGGATATAATACTCTTTAGTAGATAAGATAGTAATCCATTATCTCTTATATTCTCATAAGCCAGTTTTGCACCAACTCCAATAACTGCTGTTCCGGTTGCATAGCTAAGTATCATCTTAGCACCATTTACTAC
>JALWZK010000176.1 GCA_027002665.1 Campylobacteraceae bacterium
CTATATTAACTATTTTTAAAAATTTAGGAGTAAAGGAATTTTTTTATATATTTTCTATATTTCACTTTTTTTACACTATACTTTTGATATACTTATCTATGAGAGCCACAATCTATTTTCCCCCTCCCCCTTTTTTTAGGTGTGGCTCTCACCACTCTTTAAGCATCTATTTTTTTATCTCTTTATGCACTACAGTAGTAAGTCCCAAGAGTTTCCAACCCTGAAATCCATCTCTATAGTATGATATCTTCTCTTTTGGATAGCCATGAGCAATCATACCATCTATAAAATGTTTTGACTGTTCACACCACATTCCATTATCGAAAACCGCCAATGTTTTAGCTTTTGAAAAATCCCAATTACCATTAGCTTTTATTCTCATACCAAGAAGTTGAAATATCTTTTTAACTTTCCCCTTAGATGCATTTTGAATTACAGTAAAAGGGATATTGATTGCAGATGGAATTGTCTCTATCTCAAACCAACTCTTAAGTCGAGCGTCAATAACAACCCCTCTGCCCTTTGGAACTTCATTTTGCATAAATGAGAGAAGTTCTAATTCACCAATATTTTTAACTCCATCTGCCACTTTTGTAGGTTGTATGCAGAATGGTGGGCATGGTCTTGATGTTTTGGTGTAATCATCTGTTAGGCGATTATTTGTATCCTGTATTCTCTCTACTATTATCTTTTTTCCAGAGTTAATAGTTGTGATATATGGAATATCCTCCGTTATCTTCACAATTAAATCTCTATCTTGTAGATTTTCTCCTAAGAGTGGTAGTATAAAAATTGAAGTTATAAGTAATCTTTTCATCTTCTCCCTTTTTATTATTCTGGAACTCTAAGTTTTTGACCAACATATATTCTATCTGGTCTTCTTAAAATATCTGGATTTGCCTCATAGATTTTTTTATACATCATTACATTCCCATAAACTCTCTTTGCAATTTTACCAAGTGTATCCCCTTTCTTAACAATAATATACCTCATCTCCTTTTTTCTCTCTTTTACCTCTTTATTTATCTCTTTTGCATACTCTATACTATTCTTATTTTCTGTTGTATCATTCTCATCTTCAATAACATTTGAAATATCATTTGAGAGTTTACTTAAATCATCATTGGCTAATTTCTCTGAAGGAACAACTTTTTTATTATATGTATCTATAATTTCCCTCTTCTCTGCTTTTTTATTTCTATCCTCTTCCGAAATATTGGCACTTTCTAATTGAGATACCAGAGAATCAACTTCACTATTCTCTAAAGATTCTAAAAGTTTATTATCTTGAATCTGCTCTTGAGTCTTTGGAAGACTCTTCTGCTCTTGAGGTTGCTCCACTTCTTGATTATTACTATTCTGTTGATTTATCTTTTTCATAACTATCTGAACAATATTTGCAATATCTTCAGGACTCATCTTTGAAGTTACATTATTGGCTGTCATAGCCTCTTTTACCTCTTTTGTAATAGTATCCTGTTGATTATCTCCTTTAGTAATATAACTCTCTTCTCTATTTTTAGATTTTTCTGTTTTATTTATATCGGAACTAATAGTCGCCTTAGAAGATTTTACACCTTTCCACCCAAAATATCCTCCGACTGATATAAGGGTTAAAAGTAGTATTATAATTAATATTTTTTTATTTCTACCACTATCCTTTTTACCAAGTATTTCAGCACCACGAGTCTCCTGTGCATAATATTCATTATATTCATCTTGATTATACTCATCTTTATGTAACATAACTTCTCCTTTATATTTATATTATTTTGGTTTTATCGTTGTCAATCCTAAAATTTGCCAATACTGCATTCCCCCCCTGTAATATAATATTTTTGATTTAGGATAACCTAAACGGACAAGATTTTTCATAGCTCTAACCCCCTGTTGGCACCATGGACCATTATCAAAAATTAGGATTGTTTGAGCATCTGAAAAATTCCACTTATCTTTAACCTTCTCTGCACCAAATAGTTCAAATATTTGACTAATAAAAGGGTTATTATCCTTTATTGATAAAATTGAAAAAGGTAAATTGATTGCACCCGGTATTGTTCCTGCTCTATACCACTTAGGCATTCTTGCATCTACCAGAACACCTGTATTATTATTGACATCTTTTAATATAAAATCGATAACATCAAGTTCACCAATGGTCTTTATACCCTTAATAGGCTGATAGGCTTGAATAGTAAATGGAGGAGCAGGTCTTGAAGTTTTTGTATAAGAGTTTTTTAATTTATGTTTTGTATCTTGAATTCTCTCTATTCTAACAGACTCTCCATTAATATCAACATCTACATACGGAAGTCCCTTTCTAATATTTACCTCAACTCCATTTAACGAAGTTAAAATGAGAAATATAGATAGTAGTTTAGTTAGAATTAAAAATTTATCTGTCTGCATGACCACCCCTTTAGTGATTAATCAATAAATAACTAATATAGTTAAGTTCTATTTTAACTTATTTTCTCTTAGTAACTTATAAAATATTAACTATTTTTTCGATTTTGATATAAAATAGGGGTAGCCTATATTTTAATAATTCTTAATGACCACAGCCACAAGAGCCACTATGACAATGTCCACCACCAACTTGACCTGTTGCAATCTCATCAGGGGTTGCTTCTCTAACTGATAACACCTCTACGGAGAACATTAAATCTTTTCCTGCAAGAGGGTGATTGTAATCAATAATTACACTTTTATCATCAAATGATTTAACAGTTACTTGAATAGTCTCTCCATTTTCACCCTGTCCATAAAGAGTTAGTCCCTCTCTAAGTTCAATCCCTTCAAACTGCCCAATAGGCAAACTTTGGATAGCTTCACTATTATAATCTCCATAGGCTTCATTAGCTTTTACTAAAATATCACCTTTATCATCTTTATTCATACCTACTAAGGCTTTCTCAAGACCGGGAATAATATGTCCTGCACCCATAATAAACTCTAAGGGTTGTCCTCCTCTATTACTATCTACTACATTTGTCGTTCCTGCTTCTCTTACTTCATATTCAATACCTACAACACAATTCTTATCAGTAATTGTCATATAGACTCCTATTATCTTAAAAATTTTTAACATAATAGCAGACTAAACTTTAGTATCACTTACTACTTATATATATTTCTTAGCTATTTTGGCAACTTTTGTATTTGGATAGTTATCAATTACAAATTGAAAAAAGTTTTTTGCCTGCTCTCTCTCTCCAGTTTTCAATAGAGATATGGCTGTATGTAGATATAGAACCTTCATATAACTGGCATTATCATAGATAGATGCACTCTTTTTATAATATGCAATCGCATCACTATAGTTTTTAGTATAGTAGGCTATCTCCCCGAGATAGTAGTTAGATGATGCCGGTTTATAGTTCTTAGAGAGAGCTAATTCAAATTTCTCTTTGGCTAACTCATAATTTCTCTTACCAAAAAGTTGAACACCCTGCCTATAGATAGATGAGATATTAATAAAGTTAGGAACTTCATTTTTTTTTACGGCTCTACACTCTTTCAGTGCCTCCTCTAAATCCTCTCTCGTTACATAATTATTATTAATTGTATCAATTCTCTCTCCCATTTGAAGTAGCAGAGAGTATGTTTGGTTATAATCGGCACTTCTACTATCTCTCTGTTGATTTTTTTCCAAACGGACTATTCTATCTTTTAGAGAGAGTATCTCCTTATTTAATCCATCAATAATAGTAGTCAATCCATCAATACGATTTTGCTGCTCATAGACGATATTTTTAAGATTTTGAATGTTTGTTCTGTTTTCTATTACACTCTTCTCTGTCTTAGTTAATCCATAAGGAGAGGGGCTATCTATATCTCCTGCTCCATATACGGAAGGCTCTTGACCATTTGATATAACTATTAATAAAGTTATAGGAATTAAAATTTTTCTCATCTATCTTTTCCAGTTTCAATTTTTTATTGCAAAATTCTAAACTCAACTCTTCTATTTTTAGCATAACACTCAGGAGAGTTATCTCTGGTGCATGCCGGAGCACTCTCGCCATAGCTGACTATAGTCATGGCAGAAGGTTTAATACCTTTATTAATTAATGCCTCTTTTACAGCCTTAGCTCTTCTCAATCCTAAAGCGTAATTATACTCATCAGTTCCTGTCGCATCACAATTCCCCTCTACTCTAACCTTAGCACCATTTTCAATATACTTTTTAAGTATTTTAGCATCATATGCAATAGTAGGTAGTTTATCCGGAGTAATTGCATATTTATCTACAGCAAAATAGATATTTTTAAGATTACTACTTGAAGCGTCGTAATCTCTATTATACTTATAACCGGTATCACTTCCAACATACTTATCTACATTATATCTATTATCTATATTCTCTATACCACCCCTCCCATTACCATTATCTCTATTTTTGTCTATTTTAACACTAGTATCTAACTTCTTAGGTTTAACAGCCTTCTTTTGAGCACAACCAACCAACAATAAACCACACGACAGTGTCGCTACTAATAATCTTGTTTTCATCTTAATCCTTTGAACTTATTTTCTTAATTATACCAAATAATTATTAATTACCAATCAATAGACTGAATTTGACCTATTTTTATAGGATATAATGCACTCTCCTTTGTAGCTAAGTTTAAATATCCAATACTATTTCTTCCTCCATTTTGTTTAATATATAGAACTACTTTCCCATTATTAGAGAAGCGAGGAAATCTATTAATACCATTACTTGTTAGAGGTCTAATGTAACTACTATATGCTGAACCCAAGTATATATTTACAGATTTTCCCTCTTTTACAGAGTATAGGATATATTGAGAAAAGGCATCACAAGAGCTATTGTTGTTACCATATAACCCAACTTTTTCAACTGATGATGAACCTATAGATTTTAGATATATATTTGGAGTCCCCATACGGTCGGATACAAACACAATTCGACTACCATCTCCAAGATATTTACCATTCACATCAATTCCACCAAATTTTGTAATCTGTTTAAGCCCTCCTCCTAACTCATACTCATAAATATCGGGTTGTCCTTTTGGCGCCATAGTTAGTAGAAGTCTCGAGCCATCTTCACTCACATCAGAACAGACTAACATTCCTTGTGAGGATATAATCTTTTTTCTATCCCCTGTTCTCATATCAACTCTATATAGTGTCGGTAATTTATGGTTATATGATGTATAGTAAAAGGCAGTCTGTTTACTGTTTGCCCATTTGGGAAAGATATTCAATCCACCTCTCACTATTACCTTAGAGAATGTGAGTGTATAATCGGCAACCCAAATATCACTCTTTCTTGAGCCTATATACTTAGAGAATATTAAATATCTTTTCATCCACGAAATATCATCATAGTCTAAAGCACTATTAATGTCCACAATAGCATTATGTGCTAAAATGGGATACCTTTTGGGACTATTGACACTATAACCCTTTTTAAAGATAACAGTGTTATCATAAACCCTTAATAGTTTTATATCTAAGGTATCTCCTGAAGCTGAAAAGCTATATTTCAATATATACTCTCTATCATGTAGCTCTGGTGGTATCATAGAATTTTCATTAAAATCTCCCTCTCGTCTGGTCTCATCAAGATTAAAGTGTCCACTTAACTTAATATCATCTTTCAATAGTGAGAACATCTTCTCATGATGAGTTCCACTATATGCTGTAGCTTGGTCTTCAATAATGGCAATAGATGCTTTTGAGGCAACATCTTTTTCAATAGTCAATTCTGCATCGACAGCAAATAGATTAATCGTCATTAAAAAAAATATTATAAAACGCATTTTTATCCTTATAAAAATTTAATATATTATAATAACTC
>JALWZK010000177.1 GCA_027002665.1 Campylobacteraceae bacterium
GTCAAGGTTTCATTCTACCCGATTGATTAGAGACAATCATCTCCCTATTAAAATAGGGATTGGATAGAATGGCAGGACAACTACAAACCTGCTTTTTATTTTTTAATCGCTTAAAATGTTCGTTCCTGCGACTTGTTACGCCTTTCAGAGGCTCCAGGGTAACTATTTATTAAAAAATATTTTATCTATATAATCCTTAAATGTAAAAATAGAAAGACAGTTTATACTTAATTATTTATCAATTCTGATTTACCGTATATCACATGTTTTTTTTAATTTTTTTTATAAAATATTGAAGATTTTTAAAAAATAATCGGATATACTTCTTAAGCAAAAGGAGGAATTATGTATAGAGGTTTAAAAAAAGTGCCTCAAGAGAATGGGGTAACGCTAAGTATGATACTTATTACAATATTTGCATCTATTTTAGTTCTAATTCTAACAATACCAAATATATACTTAGATAATAATATCTATTATGAGAGCAGAGAGATAGCACACTATGAGAGTATTGCACAAACTTTAAGAGCAGAGCAGAGTATTATTAGACATAAACTTGAAAAGCTTAAATATCAAGAGCAGGTAGGTAATGATTAAAAAATTTTTAGAGTTTGCACTTGATAGACCGGCTCTAAACCATATATTTATGGTTTTTATGGTCATTATGTCTATATTTGCATATAAGAATATTCCTAAGGAAATTTTTCCCCCCTCTAAGTTAGACCAGATAGTTATAACGGGTGGATATGCAGGAGCGAGTGGAGATGTGTTGGATAAGATGGTTGTAAAAAATCTTGAAGATGAGTTGCAGTCTCTATCTCAAATAGATACTATAGACACAACTATTCAGAATGGATTTTTTAAAATCATTGCAGATATTAAAAAGGGTGATAATCCTCAATCGGTATTGAGTGATGTAAAAGATATTATCTCCAATCTAAAGAGAGATTTACCTTCAGATATGGACGAGCCTATCGCTAAGGTTGCCATTCAGGAGTATCCATTGGTAATGGTAGCAATATCGGGAGATGTATCCAAAAAGAGACTTATTGATATTGCAGATGAGCTTAAGAGCAGACTATCCACGATTAATAATTTAAGTGGAATTGATATTAGAGGTAAATCGGACGAAGAGATACTCATAACGATAGACCAAAAGAGGATAGATGCCTATGGACTATCTAAGAGCGCCATATATAGAGCTATATCTAATCTGTCATCTATATTTCCAATAGGGACTGTAAAGCAGAGAGGCAACCATCTATATATATCTACAATAAATGGGGAGAAGAGTAAGCAGAGGTTAGAAGATACAATCTTAGACATTAATGGGAAAAAAATCTATCTAAAAGATATTGCCTCTGTTCATATAGGGCTGGCTACACCGAAACAGTTATCCCATTTTAATGGAAAATCAAACATCTCAATAGATATTAAAAAGACAAAAGAGGGAAATGCCATAGCCTTAGTTAAGGAGATTAAGGAGATATTAAAAGAGTATCATAAAAAATATAGAGATATAAATTTCCAATCATATACAGATACATCTATCTGGATTAAAAATCGTCTAAATCTGGTATCTTCAAATATTCTATTTGGAC
>JALWZK010000178.1 GCA_027002665.1 Campylobacteraceae bacterium
ACTATAGATAGTTTCATCTTCATAAAATCAGAAAATACTACTGTATATATAAATATCATAATCAATGGAGATAATATATACCAAAACTGTCCTAAATTGGTTCCAACATACTTCTCTTTAAAATCTCTCTTAGCAAAGCTAAATGCAAGTAGAATATTCTCTTTCAATTAAATCCTCTTAAAATCATCTTCAATTCTTACAATATCATCTTCACCTGTATATTCTCCAACTTGTGCCTCGATAAGCACTACAGGAATTTTCCCCTCATTCTCCAATCTATGAATTTCACCCATTTTAATATAGGTCGATTCATTTGGTCTCACTATAAATCTTCTATCTCCAACCGTAACGGTAGCAGTTCCACTAACAACTATCCAGTGTTCACTTCTATGAAAATGTTTCTGTAGTGATAATCTCTTATTTGGCTCAACCACAATAGTTTTAATCTTATATCTACCCTTATCTTCCAATACGGTATATCTGCCCCATGGGCGATGTGTAGTTATATGCACCTCATCTAAATCCGTATCCTTTTTAATCTCCTCTACTATATCTTTCACCTTTTGGGAGCTACCTCTCTTAGATATTAAGAGTGCATCAGGAGTATCCACAATAATTAAATCATCAATATCTATGGTTGAGATATATCTATCTTGAGAGTAGATTAAATTGTTATGGCTATTAATTTGAATATATCTATCGCTTAGGGTATTTCCATTTTTATCCTTCTCAAGCTCACTGTATAGTGCGTCAAAACTCCCTAAGTCTGACCACTTAATATCTGATGGGACTACCTTTACCCGTTTAGATTTCTCCATAACAGCGTAATCTATACTATCTTTTGGAATGGCTAACATATCACTCTTCTCTATAGTTATTGGATTATCACCACATCTACTATTATACGCCTTTCTAACGGAGTCATAAATTTCAGGGGCATATCTATTTAATTCATATAGAAAGAGTCCCACTTTAAAACAGAACATTCCGGAGTTCCAATAGAAATTTCCCTCTTCTAAGTATCTCTTAGCCAACTCAATGGTGGGCTTTTCATAAAAAGCCTCTACGGTATAGCCATCTGCTTTAATATATCCAAAACCTGTCTCCGGTGAAGTTGGAGTAATACCGAATGTCACAAGATAGTTATCTTTTGCCAACTCCTTTGCCTTATTTAATACCTTTTCATACTCCACCTCATCTCTTATTAAATGGTCTGATGGGGTAACTAAGACTATCTCCTCTCTATCCAATGCCATACATGCTAAAGCTATAGCTGGAGCTGTATCTCTTCCAATTGGCTCTAAGAGAAATTTAGAATCTTCTATATTTAACTCTTCCAACTGCTCTATTGCCAAAAAATACTGCTTAGTATTGGATACAATAAAGCTACTTTTACAAAATTTAGAGTTTCTCTCTACCGTTAATTGAAATAGTGAACGGTTATTAAATAGTTTTACAAACTGCTTTGGCATAAGTGTTCTACTAATTGGCCAGAGACGAGTTCCACTTCCACCACATAGTATTATATTTTGCATATTTTTATAGTTCCTAAATTTTTTTTTAAAATTATAGTATCTTTTT
>JALWZK010000179.1 GCA_027002665.1 Campylobacteraceae bacterium
CCTATATTTTGAATTTAACTGTTATGGTAATATCTTATAGAGTATTAAATATTAATGTTTATATATCTCAAATTATAGCAGGTGTAGTATATACTCTGAGTGGATATATACTCTCTAAAATTTGGGTTTTTAAGATATAATACGCAAAAATATCCAATAGTGGAGAGTATATTTTGTTAAATAAGAAACTACACCTTGTAAGCTTAGGTTGCAATAAAAATCTTATAGATAGTGAAGTTATGTTAGGAAGGTTAAAGGAGTATGAGATAAGTGATGACGCCTCCATCTCTGATGTGATTATAGTTAATACTTGTGGCTTTATAAATTCAGCTAAGGAAGAGAGTATCAATACCATTTTAAATCTCCATAATATTAGAAAGGAGAACTCTATCTTAGTTGTCAGTGGTTGTTTAAGTGAGAGATATAGAGAAGAGTTACAGAGAGAGTTACCAGAGGTGGATATATTTACAGGTGTAGGAGATTATCAACAGATAGATAAACTAATAGATAAGAGAGAAGGTGCAACTTTTTCGTCGCAGGTATATCTATCAGATGAAAATTCAGGTAGAGTAGTCACAGGCTCTCTTACCCACGCCTATATTAAGATATCAGAAGGGTGTAATCAAAACTGCTCATTTTGTGCAATTCCAACCTTTAAAGGCAGACTTCACTCAAGAACAGTCCAATCGATAGTCAAAGAGGTAAAGGCGTTAGTGGCAAAAGGGTATTATGAGTTCACCTTTATATCTCAAGACTCATCAAGTTTTGGGAGAGATTTAGGATTAAGAGATGGACTTATCGATATGATAGAGGCTGTTGAAGAGATTGAAGGAGTTAAAGTAGCTAAGATTCTATATCTATACCCATCGACGACATCTCTTAAGCTTATAGATACTATTGCAAAATCTAAGGTTTTTCAGACATATTATGATATGCCAATTCAACACATAGATGATGAGGTTTTAAAGATAATGAAAAGGGGGTTTGGAGAGAAAAAGACTATTGAACTATTGGAGAGAATGAAAAGTAAAGATAACCCATTTATTAGAACCTCTATAATAGTGGGGCACCCCGGAGAGAGCGACAGAGCCTTTAATAGATTATGCGAATTTGTAAAAGAGTTTAGCTTTGATAGAGTTAATATCTTTGAATACTCCAATGAAGAGGGAACTTTGGCGTATAGTATGCAACCTATTCCCCAGGGGACTATTGAAGAGAGGGTAAATATATTGGGAAAGATAGTAAAAAGCACAACTATAGACTCCTTAAAAAGGATAATAGGCAAAACTGTAGATGCAATATTGGAAGGGGTAAGTGACGAACATGAGTATCTCTTATCAGCAAGACCCACCCTCTGGGCTAAAGATATAGATGGAGATATATTAATTAATGATACCTCCAATCTGCCCATTAAATTTGGTTCTCTATATAGGGTAAAAGTTACAGATATAGCGGGAGATAGACTCTTGGGAACTCTACTCCAAATTAAATTTTAGATTTTACATATTTTATCCATTTTTCAAAATCTTTACTCTTATAGTAACCCTTAGCCACTGCTATCTTACTCATATCAGCTCTCAT
>JALWZK010000180.1 GCA_027002665.1 Campylobacteraceae bacterium
ATTCTCTTATCATTCATAATATATCTAAATGTATCCCATCCAAGTTCGCCTTGACCTAATGAGTGGTGTCTATCGACTCTACTTCCAAGTTTTGCCTTTGAGTCATTAATGTGCATACCTGATAGATATTTAAATCCTACAACTCTATCAAACTCACTCATACTCTTCTCATAAGCCTCTTTTGTGCGTAAATCATACCCTGCACTAAATGTGTGGCATGTATCCAGACATACTCCCACTCTGCTCTTATCCTCTATCTTATCTATAAGATATGCTATATGTTCAAATCTATATCCCAGATTTGTCCCCTGCCCTGCTGTATTCTCTATAACTAATTTTACATTTGTATCTTTTGTAGCCTCGATAGCCATATTGAGAGAGATTGAGATGAGGTCAAGTGCTTTTAACTCTGCGTCCATAATCTTTCTATGATAGTTTTGGTCTCTCTTTGATACTTTAACCAAGTGGCTACCGGGGTGAAAATTTAGAAGCTCTAAACCTAACTCTTCACATCTTCTTATCTCGTCAATAAAGGCATCTCTTGACTTTTGTAGTTTTTCTCTATCTGGACTTCCAAGATTAATAAGATAGCTATCGTGTGGGAGTATATATTTGGGTGATATGGCCGATTTCTCTAAATTCTCTTTAAATTTATCTATAATCTTTTGAGTAAACGGTTTTGCTACCCACTGTCTCTGATTTTTAGTAAATAGAGCAAACGCCTTTGCTCCAATCTTCATTGCATTTAATGGAGCATTAAATACTCCTCCTGTTGTGCTAACATGAGCTCCTACAAATTTCATATCACTCTTACCTCAATCTTTATATGATTTCTAATATCATGGAATATCTTATTATCTCCATTAACTTTATATTTTATACTATATTTACCCTTTTTTTCTATATTTTGAGTAAATCCATTACTCTCCTTTTTTAGATTTTTGCCTTTAAATATAGGTTTCCCACGAAAAATATTCTCCAGAAGAGTATCGGGATAGGAGGCTATTAACATCTCCCTATTAAAATCTCTCTTCTCCATACACTTAAGGGTAGATAGACATATATTCATACCATTTATAGTCAATCTCATTATGGGTTGTCCCATCTGATAAATCTCTACTTTTGTAAAAGAGTCACCTCTATATATAAATCCCATATCAGCATATTTTATCTTTGGAGTCTTTAATATTATAAAAGCACTCTCTTGATTTTTCTCTTGCACAATATTTTTACCACTACAACCACCTACTAATAGTATTGTAATGGTTAATATTATCTTTCTCAACATATCTTTGAAATCCTTTTTTTGTAGAAAGTATATCATAAAATAGATTTGTCTAATTTTTATACAAGAATAGATAATATTTTCGTTTATGAAATGGCTATAATATGAAAAATAAAACTAAAGGAGTAAATTTATGAGAGATAAATTTATACTGCTCTTAACGGTCTTGGCTTTTCCCGCTTTTGCATTCGCCACGGGTAAAATAGATACAGGTGATACAGCGTGGATGATGGTCTCAACTGCATTTGTATTACTTATGACTCCAGCAGGTCTTGCACTATTCTATGCGGGTATGACACGAAGTAAAAATGCACTAAATACATTCTCTATGGTTGTAGGTGCATTCGTCTTAGCATTTGTTGTTTGGGTTTTTATAGGTTATTCTATTGGATTTGGAACAAACGAAAATCCAATTCTTCAAAAGATATTTGGTGGATTTCAAAATATTATGCTCAGTGGAATTAACTGGACAGATTTAGCACCATCTTCACCGGGTAACTATCCTGCTTATGTATTTATTGCATTTCAAGGCACATTTGCTGCTATTACTGTAGCAATAGCTTCTGGTTCTGTAATTGGACGAATGAAGTTCTCAACATGGATGGTTATTGTAGCTCTATGGGGAGTTTTGGTCTATGCTCCAATTGTTCATATGGTATGGGGTAGTGGTTTTCTATTTGATGCAGGTGCTTTAGACTTTGCAGGTGGAACAGTTGTTCATATGAATGGTGGTTTGGCTGGTCTTGTTCTTGCTATTTTAGTAGGGAAAAGAACAGGTTATAATAAAATGCCAATGAAACCATTTTCTATAATCTTAACTGCTGTTGGAGCATCTCTTCTATGGTTCGGTTGGAATGGATTTAATGGTGGTTCTGCATTTGGTGCAAATGCTATTGCGGGTCTTGCTGTGCTTACAACAACTGTTGCTACGGCTGGTGCTGGGGTAACATGGATGTTGATTGAGTGGTTTGTTTATAAAAAACCTACCCTGCTTGGAATTGCTTCCGGTATTATCGCTGGTCTGGTTGCAATTACTCCTGCGGCTGGATTTGTAGGTATTGGTGGTGCATTTATCATCGGAATTGTAGGTTCACTGATTGGATTCTTTGGTGTTGTTAAACTTAAAGCAATATTTGGTTATGATGATTCTTTAGATGCTTTTGGTATCCACTTCTTATCAGGTCTCTGGGGTGCTCTCGCTACTGCATTTTTTGCACTTAATGATAAAGCACTACTTTGGGATGGACCACTAAAAGCATCTAACGATAGATTGGGACAATTTATGGTTCAATTAGAATCAGTAGTTGTCGTTGGTATTTGGACACTTGTTGGGACAATTATTGTCTATTATATCGCATCTGCACTCACAGGTGGAAGTAGAGTTGATGAAGAGAGTGAAGAGATTGGTCTTGACGAATCACTTCATGGAGAAAAAGGAATGAACCTATAAAGGTTTATTCTTATTAAAAATACTATTTTCAATTAAAGGATATGGATATGAAAAAGATTGAAGCGATAATTAAACCTTTTAAACTTGATGATGTAAAAGAGGCGTTAATTGAAGCTGGAATTGAGGGAATGACTATTTCCGAAGTTAAAGGTTATGGACGACAACAGGGTCATTCAGAACTATATAGAGGGGCTGAATATGTGGTGGAGTTTATTCCAAAAGTTAAAATAGAGATTGTTGTAAGTTCACAAAAATTTGCTGACTTAGCTATTAATGCTATTAAAAATGCAGCTTATACTGGTAAGATTGGTGATGGAAAAATCTTTGTCCATGATATTTCACATGTTATTAGAGTAAGAACAGGTGAAACCGACGCTGATGCACTATAGTAGGAACATTAAATGTTCCTATTTTAATAGATTGGATTGGCATAAGTCTCCACTCTCTTTAACCACCCCTTTAAAAAGTGTTTCTCTGAAGGATTATTTTTAACTCTCTGTTTTAAAACAATCTTAGCCGCCTCTGCAAACTCTTTTAGTGCCTGTGGACCCTTTTTAACCGGTCGCATAGTTTGAAGAACCTGAAGTAATCCCCAACCTTGATTATTATACTTCTCTGTCTCCTTTATACCTTTACCCTTAAAGTTGATGTAATCGATTAGAGGATACCAGCCTCCATGTGTATTTGCAACCGCATTATAGTTCTGTTTAATATACTCAGCCTTATCTTTTGGAACATATTTTACAATCTCTGGAATTGAATCGACCACTCTATCAAAGAAAAATTTTGTCTGGAGTGCTTTCGTATTGATGATAATATTTTCCAACTGTTTAAATCTCTTATCGTGTTTTCTTGCCCACTCAAACTCTTTCTTATTTTTCCACGGACACCCTTTATCCTTCTGCTCCTTAAGCCAATCTGGAATATCCACTTTATTATCTATATAATACTGTATCATATCCGGAAAGGTCTGGTCAAATTTTTGTGGTTCATCTTTTGGATACCATATAAAGTGTCCATACCCTATGGATGCAAAATTTTCATTCGGTGACCAATACATTAAATATTTTGGGTTACCGCCCGTCTCATTCTTATATATCTGGTCGGCAATTCTATTTAGCTCATACGGTGTAAGTTCTGGTCTTGTGATATTCTGTTCTCGATATACATCTTTTTTTACATTCTGTGTACATCCACTAAATAGTAGCAGTGAAGTAACGATGACTATAGAGAATTTTAGAAGTCTCATTATATCTCCTTTTTTAAAAAATATATAAATAACATAAGTTATCTTCATGATTATACAGAAAAAATATTAAACTGTAAACCTCTCTTAATCTAATCAATGAAGATAAAGTATGTATGACAAAAGTTTACTCTGTAGCACTCTTTAAAATTTTTGTCATACGAGTTTGAGCATCTTTTAAAACTTTAATATCTTTTTTATCGCTAAGAGCCATTGAACTTATCCAGTTATATACAGATGGAAAACCAATATTCATAATATTTTCACCTTTTTTCTTCTCTAAATATAGAGAACATGGAGCAAATGCACCAGCTTCAGGGTGATTTTTAGCAATAGTATATATTACAGGTAATTTACATATTGAATACACTTCATAGAA
This sequence comes from Campylobacteraceae bacterium, assembly GCA_027002665.1. Lineage (GTDB taxonomy): Bacteria > Campylobacterota > Campylobacteria > Campylobacterales > Sulfurovaceae > UBA1140. The sequence goes on from JALWZK010000180.1 coordinate 4,361, forward strand.
GTCATAAGCTGTATAGTTAGCATCATCAAAATCGTCTCCTATATTATTGTGTCCTGCAATAATAAACCCATTTGCTACCAACTCTCCTTCAAATGCCATTTTAAAATCTTCCAACTCTTCTTCCCACTCATCTTTATCCATCTCCATAGAGAAGTTTGTAACAAGTTTACCTTCCGGTTTCTGTATATTATAAGAGGGTTTTACAAGGTTAGCTTTTGGCATACTCTCTTTAATGGTATCTATCACCAATTTATGTAATCTCTCTAAAGTTTTATCATTACCTTTAATATTCATAATTTTTGCTATAGCCTTAGCTGATAATATTGCAACGGAGATAGTATCAGAACCCTTTTTACTATATATGCTCATACTCATAGGTGCAAATAGTCCCACATTTGGATACTTTTTAGCCAGCTCCAACACAATATCTTTTTTATAGAATGTAAATAGATTATATGTTTGAAAATCAGACTCTTTAAACTGTTTGACAAATGGACCATTCATATCTCTATTTGCGGATATAAAAAATCCAGCCTTTTTAAATGCCTCTTCTATAGTTTTTGGAGTAATCTTTCCATCTCTATTTTTAGATGCAAATATCTCTATATCTGCCGTTGGTTTTGCTATAGTAGCTGAAACTACTAAACAGACTACTATCAGACTCTTAATTAATTTTTTCATACTTATCCTTTAAATTTTTTTTACGGACGGATATATATATATCCTCTAAGTTGTCTCTCTATAAGTTCAACAATTCCTGCTGTAACCACCTCTACACCATCAATCAAATCATCTTTTTTAATCTTAAGAGTTTTCATTGTATTTCCACACGCTATAAACTCAACATCATAAGTCATAAGTGATTTAACCCTTTTTTTTATATAGTTATCCCCATTTTTTAGAAGTGCCTTAATGCCTTGTGAATATGCAACGATAACCACCTCTGTCTTATCAACGCCATAGAATTTAATCACATTATTGGTTGAACCCAATATATGGTTTATCTCTTTTTTATTCCATCTTGTAATAGGAAAGACAAACTTTCTTGGGTGTTCCAGAGATGGTTTTGGACTAGCAAACTCTGTCTCAGCATATATGTTAGTAATAAATAGAGTTAAGATAATTAAAAAAAATCTCATTTTTTTATCTCCCTTTTTAATTTAGACTTCCTTTTGATATATTTTAAAAGGGATATAAAATCATCTCTCTTCCACGCTCCACGAATTAGATAAAAGATTACGCCATTCTCTTTAACAAAAGCAAAAGTTGGGGTCATACCCTTTTCTAATCCTAATGGTAACTCATCTCTATTGACATCTAATTTAACCAATATAAAAT
>JALWZK010000181.1 GCA_027002665.1 Campylobacteraceae bacterium
GAATACACTAGTAGTTGGAGATGGAGCAAATGACCTTAGTATGTTTAAGTATGCCTCAATTAGAGTAGCATTTTGTGCCAAACCCATATTAAAAGAGGCTTCTACCCATATAGTAGATATAAAAGATTTAAGAGAGATTTTAAAAATTATAGATTAAATAGAGATATTTTTTAAGAAATTAATAGTAGGATTATAATCATGGACATTTTTCAAGCAGTCGTAATAGGTGCAATAGAAGGTTTTACGGAGTTTCTACCTATCTCCTCAACCGGACATATGATAGTAGCAAGTAAATTTTTGGGTGTTGAGCAGAGTTCTATTATAAAGGCCTATGAGGTTATTATACAGTTCGCAGCTATCCTTGCTGTCATACTACTCTACAGAGAGAAGATAAATTTAAAAGAGATAGGACTCTGGGAGAAGGTATTTGTAGCATTTTTACCAATCGCCATAGTTGGGTTTCTACTCAAAGATTGGGTAAAATCTATCTTTAGTGTAGAGACGGTCGCCACTATGTTTATAGTTGGTGGTATTATATTTCTAATTGTAGAGTATTTTCATAAAGATAATGAATCCACAGCACAAGAGATTGAAGAGATTAGTTGGAGTCAAGCTCTATGGATTGGATTTGGACAGATTTTCTCTCTAATACCGGGAACAAGTAGAGCGGGTTCTACAATTATTGCTGGAATGCTAAGTGGAGTTAGTAGAAAAAGCTCTACAGAGTTCTCCTTTCTACTCGCAATTCCTGTTATGATGGCTGTAAGTGGCTATGATTTATTAAAGCACTACCAAGAGTTTATTGGTGCTGATTTAACACCGTTCTTAATTGGTTTTGTGGTAGCCTTTATAGTAGCATATTTAACCATAAAACTATTAATAGTTTTTTTGCAACGATTCACCTTTGTTGCATTTGGTATCTATAGAATACTTTTTGGAGTTTTTCTATTAATGATAATATAAAATCTGTTTATAAGGTATTAATTTGACATTTAATGAATTTAATTTTCATAGAGAGCTTTTAAAAGGGATAAGGATAGCAGGATTTAGAGAGCCGAGTCCCATTCAGAGAGAGGTAATTCCCATTATTCAAAATGGAGAAGATTTAGTAGCACAGGCTTATACCGGAACAGGAAAAACTGCTGGATTTGGATTACCAATTATAAATAAGATTAGAAATGGAGAGATAGAGAGAGCCTTAGTAATTACACCAACAAGAGAGTTGGCTATACAGGTCAGTGACGAGCTATACTATCTTGGAAGATTTTGTGGGATAAGGACTATCGCTATATATGGTGGAGTAGGCTACGGCAGACAGATAGCACTCATTAATAGAGGTGTGCAGATAGTTGTAGCTACTACAGGACGACTTAAAGACCTCTATAAAAAAGGGAAAATAGATAACTTTAATCCAGAAATTGTTGTGCTTGATGAGGCTGATGAGATGCTCGATATGGGATTTCTCGATGAGATAAAGGAGATTTTTGAATATATCCCCCAAAATAGGCAGACTCTACTCTTCTCCGCAACTATTCCAGAGCCTATCAAGGCATTGGCAGATAAAATCTTATCAAATCCAAAGTTTATATCTATTATTGGGAAAGATAGATGCACAACCAATAATGTTATAAAACAGCAATATTATGTAATAAATGAGTCTCAACGAGATGAGGCAATTGTTCGACTCTTAGAGAGTGAGAATATTAAAAAGTCACTTATCTTCTGTAGAATGAAACGAGAGGTCGATAGATTATCAGACTATCTTCAAGCACTGGGCTTTAATGCAAGAGGAATACATGGAGATTTAGAACAGAGTGATAGAGATGAGATTATAAAGGCATATAGAAGAAATGAGATACAGATATTGGTGGCTACTGATGTAGCAGCGAGAGGGCTTGATATAAAACAGGTTACACATGTATTTAACTACCATATACCATTTGACCCTCAAAGTTATGTGCATAGAATTGGTAGAACCGGTAGAGCAGGAAGAGAAGGGAAAGCTATTACACTTGTATCTACCAATGAGTTTAGAGAGCTTCAACGCATTCAAAAGGAGGTTGGGGCTGATATGGAGTTGGCAACCATAGAGATAGATGTATGGGATAGCGATAATAACTTCTCTATATTGGAGAAGATGGTTAGGGAGGTTACTATAGATGAGTTAGCAATAGATTTTATTGATAGTATGGAGGATATGAATTATCATGAATTTGTTGAGAGAGTGGTGACAATACTACTACAACAGAAGAATTGCTCAAAAACCATTACGATAGGATATGACCAAGAGAGTGTAAATAGTATGTTAGATGATTATTACAATGAGCAAAAAGTAGCACGAAAAAATAATCGTCTTAAAAAGCGAAGATAACTCAAGCAATTGAAAGTAAAAGTTGATAGAATACATTTATTAAATTAATCTCGAAAAATAAAAAAGGTTTTTTATGGCTGAAGTAAATTATCTAATTGAAGCTTTAAAGTTTATGATACTTGGTATGGGTGTAGTATTTATATTTCTGATACTATTAGTTCAACTTATTAAGCTTCAGACTTCTCTAATTAATAAATATTTTCCGGAGAAGACTCCTATCATACCGACTAAGTCTGAAACAGTTAGCGAAGATAGAGATGAAGAACAACGACGAGTTGCTGTCATTATTGCAGCTATATTGGAATATAATAAAAATAGATAATAAGGTAAATAATGGCAAAAAAATATATTGATATAATGGATACAACCTTTAGAGATGGATTTCAATCTGTTTTTGGTGGTCGTGTTCTTATGGAAGATTTTTTTCCTGCAGTTGAAGCAGCAAAAAATGCGGGAATACATCACTTTGAATTTGGTGGAGGGGCAAGATTTCAGAGTCTCTACTTCTACTTAAGAGAAGATGCTTTTGAGATGATGGATAGATTTAGAGATATAGTGGGACCCGATGCAAATCTTCAAACTCTATCAAGAGGTATCAATACAGTTATGTTAGATACTGGAAGTAGAGAGCTTATTGAGCTTCATGTAAAGCTATTTAAAAAACATGGAACTACAACTATTCGAAACTTTGATGCTTTAAATGATGTCAATAATCTATCTTATAGTGGGGAGTGCATTAAAAAACATGGACTTCAACATGAGGTGGTTATTACAATAATGGATTTACCACCCGGTTGTAAAGGTGCTCATACTGTATCATTCTATGAAAAAACTCTCAGAGATATTTTAGATGCCGGAATTGAATTTGATAGTCTATGTTTTAAAGATGCGAGTGGAACGGCAAATCCAAATAAGGTATTTGAGACAATATCAATGGCAAGAAAACTTCTGGGTGAAAATGTCCACCTAAGACTACATACACACGAGACAGCAGGAACATCGGTCGCATCATATCTTGCCGCATTAGAAGCTGGTGCTAATGGTATCGATATGGCTGCAAGCCCTGTGAGTGGAGGGACAAGCCAACCAGATATTCTGACTATGTTACATGCAACAAAGGGGACAAATTACAACCTTGGTGACTTAAAAGCTGATAAGATATTGAAATATGAGGATAGATTAAAGGAGTGTCTGGCTGACTATATGATACCTCCAGAGGCAACTCAAGTATCACCTATAATTCAATTCTCTCCAATGCCGGGAGGTGCATTAACTGCAAATACTCAAATGATGAGGGATAATGGCAATCTTGATAAGTTTGATAAAGTTATTAGAGAGATGAAAGAGGTGGTTGAGAAGGGTGGTTATGGAACATCTGTAACACCAGTTAGTCAATTCTATTGGCAACAGGCCTATGCGAATGTAATGTTTGGCAAATGGAAACAGATTACACCGGGATATGGAAGAATGGTGCTTGGATATTTTGGAAAGACACCTGTTCCTGCAGATCCAGAAATTGTTAAACTTGCCTCTGAGCAGTTAAATATGGAGCCAACAACAGAAAATCCATTAGATATATCAGATAGAGAGGTGACAAAATCCATAGCATATTGGAAAAAAGTTCTTGAAGATGAGAATATAGAGACAACTGAAGAGAATATATTTATAGCAGCCGCATGTGATAAAAAAGGTATAGCATTTTTAAAAGGGAAAAGCCCTTTAATGGTAAGAAAAGGTAAAGAGAATAAAACAAAAAGTGGAGATGGAAAGATGAGTGGAAATTATACAGTAGTAGTTGATGGTAAAAAATATAGCGTTCAGGTTACCGAAGGCGATGGCAATATAGAGATAACCCATAAAGTAGAAGAGACTCCAGCCCCTACTACAGAAACTAAATCAACTCCGAGAGTGAGTAGTAAAGGTTCAATTGAGATAAAATCTCAAACTCCGGGTAATGTGTGGAAAATTTTTAAATCTGTCGGGGAGAGAGTTCAAGAGGGAGAGAAGATTATGGTGCTTGAGGCTATGAAGATGGAAATCGATATTGTAGCTGAAAAGACGGGTGTAATTAAATCAATTGATGTAAAAGTTAATGATAGTGTAGTCGATGGACAGCTCCTTGCTACAATGGAGTAAGATATGAGAATTAGACACATTTTTCTCTCAATACTATTTATCTTAATCGCTATGAGTTCATTCTCATTTGCAACTGAAGAGAGTAAAGTAGCTCATAAAACTCAACAAAAAGAGGTTTATAAACCTAAGACCCTTACTCAATTAATAAAAAGTCTATCTGAGACTACTGGTATCTATGCTATTTTAAATACCCATGATGGTGAGATGACATCTGACCCGGCAGGTAAAGTTAAAGAGAGACCTATGACCGCTTTCGAATCGTCAATTGGTAGAGTTATTATGATTGGAATCGTCTTTTTACTATTCTATCTTGCAATAGCAAAAGGGTTTGAACCACTTCTACTTCTACCAATAGCATTTGGGGGACTACTCGCCAATATTCCATTAGCACACATAGCAGGACCAGACGGTATGCTTGGAGTTATCTATAATATGGGTATTGCAAATGAGTTTTTCCCCCTACTTATCTTTATGGGAGTTGGAGCAATGACAGACTTTGGACCACTCCTATCCAATCCCAAAACTGCTCTTCTCGGTGGTGCGGCTCAATTTGGTATCTTCGGCTCGCTTGTAGGTGCTGTTGCACTTGGATTTAATCTGCAAGATGCCAGCGCAATCTCTATTATTGGTGGAGCTGATGGGCCAACCTCTATATTTATTGCAAATAGATTGGCTCCCGATATGTTAGGGGCGATTGCTGTTGCTGCCTATTCATATATGGCACTTGTCCCTATAATTCAGCCTCCAATTATGAAAGCATTGACCACAGAAGAGGAGAGAAAAATTAAGATGGGAGTTCAGAGGAGAGTTCATAGATTGGAAAAACTTTTCTTTCCTATAATTCTACTTATGTTATCCATCTTAATTTTACCAGAATCCACCCCTCTAATTGGGGCATTTACATTTGGTAATTTTGCTAAAGAGTCGGGAGTTGTAGATAGACTAAGTAACACAATGCAAAATTCACTTATCAATATTGTAACTATCTTTCTGGGACTTGGTGTCGGTTCAAAATTGGCGGCAGATAAGTTTTTAGTCTTGGAGAGCTTGGGAATTATGGTTATTGGTTTAATTGCATTTGCAATCGGAACGGCGGCAGGTGTCTTAATGGCAAAAGTTATGAATAAATTTTCAAAAGAGCCTATCAATCCACTAATCGGTGCAGCAGGTGTTTCTGCT
>JALWZK010000182.1 GCA_027002665.1 Campylobacteraceae bacterium
TGTAGCTGGAAGCTCACTACTCTTTACACTTGCTAGATATACAAATCTAAACAATATTATTCTATTTGAGAAGTATGATGAGGTGAGTCAATTAAACTCTAACCCTAAGGCAAATTCACAAACATTACATGTTGGAGATATTGAGAGTAACTACACATACGAAAAGGCAAAAAAGGTTAAAGAGTCATCCTCTATGGTGTCAAACTATATAAAAAGATTTAATGGAGTTAATAGTTGTGGATTTGTAAAAGATAAAATGTTATTAGCTGTAGGTGAAGATGAGATTAAAGAGTTAAGAAATCGTTTTAATGAGTTTAAATCACTATATCCATATCTTGAACTATGGGATAGAGAGTTTTTAGAGGAGTTTGAGCCTAAATTGGTAGAGGGTAGAGATGAACCTATATTGGCTATTGGAGTTAGAGGAGAGATAACTACAGTTGATTATAAAAAACTTAGTGAGAGTTTTATACAAGAGGCATTGAATACAGAGAAAAATATTCAAATGCGTTATAATGAAGAGGTAATAAAGATAGAAAAAGATGGCAATATCTATAAGATAACAACAGATACTACCTCGTTTAAAGCTAAGAGTGTAGTGGTTAATGCTGGTGCATACTCTCTACTTTTTGCTCAATCTATGGGATATGGAAAAGATTATGCAATATTACCTATAGGTGGCTCTTTCTTCTTTACTAAAGAGAAGCTCTTAAACTCAAAAGTCTATACTATGCAAAATCCAAAGTTACCATTCGCAGCCGTTCATGCAGACCCAGATTTAACAGAAAATTGGAATACAAGATTTGGACCAACTGCATTTGCTCTACTTAAACTAGAGAGATACCATAAGCTACATCTTAAGGATTTTATATCAGCATTGAATATTGATAAGAGTGTAACACAGGTATATCTAAATCTATTTAAAGATAAGAGTATTCGCTCATATATATTAAAAAACTTCTTAGAAGAGATACCACACTTTGGAAAAGATATATTTATTAGAGATGCGAAAAAGATTATACCTTCACTATCTGCTAGTGATTTAAGATTTGCAGAAGGATATGGTGGTATGCGTCCTCAAATTATAGATAAGAAAAAAGAGGAGTTACTACTAGGTGAAGCAAAGATAGAAGAGGGAGGAATTATATTTAATATGACTCCAAGTCCGGGGGCCACAAGCTCACTATATATAGCTTGGCAAGATGCTAAGAGTCTATGTAGAATTTTAGATGCATCGTTTAATGATGAGAAGCATAAAATAGAGTTATTAGATTAATTTATACCATTTCATAACTTTTAAATCGATATAATATATTAAAAAATATTGGAGAACTTTATGAGTAAAATTATAAACAATCGACCTATTATATATGCTCTTATTATCGGTTTAGCACTATATATTGTATCGCTTAACTTTTTTAACAATACGCAATCAACTCTAATTGGAGTTGTAGCCTTTTTAGTTACCATCTGGACAAACGAGGCACTACCTCTAGGGGTAGTCTCTCTACTACCAATTATTCTATTTCCTGCCTTTGGAATTTTAGACCTAAATCAGACAACAGTGAAC
>JALWZK010000183.1 GCA_027002665.1 Campylobacteraceae bacterium
CTCACTAATTCCAACAGGATAGTGTGGAAAGACCTCAAAAAATATAAATACTAAACCTATGGATATAATACTCTTTAGTAGATAAGATAGTAATCCATTATCTCTTATATTCTCATAAGCCAGTTTAGCATCAACTCCAATAACTGCTGTTCCTGTTGGATAGCTAAGTATCATCTTAGCACCATTGACTACACCTGCTTCTATATGCATTATATTCTCCTTTTTTAAAAATTAGACTATTTTTTAATTTATAAAAATAGTTTTTGGTGGAGAAGTCTTATACTCTTGATACTCAAAAGCCTTTTTATAATTTTTATAGTTACTATCAATCCACGATAACTTATGTATAGTGGAATATATAGCTATTACTGATAATTTAAAATATAGTTTTGAATATCCTTTTAAATAGCTCATATGAAATTATATCTAAAATTAAATATAATGTTTCAACCATTCGCAAATATAATAAAAGAGAAATTATATATATAAGAATATAGTAACTTATTATTTTCTCTCGTTATAATAGCTTAGAGACAAATTGATAGAAGGATAGTAATGTCAAAAAGTAAGAAAGTAACAGTTATTGGCACAGGTAATTTTGGCTCAACGGTAGCATTTATATTGGCAATGAATGGTGTCTGTCATAATGTTCTATTGCGAGGTAGAGATTATAATATAGCAAAAGGGAAAGCTCTCGATATGTCACAAGCAGCAAATGCGGCACGACAACACACTATTGTAAGAGCAGGAAAAGGTCCTGAGGATATGGTGGATTCTGATGTTATAGTAATTACCGCAGGAGTTCCAAGAAGTCCGGGTATGAGTAGAGACGATTTACTTCTAAAAAATGCAGAGATTGTAAAGATGTATTCGCAAGAGATAAAGGAGTATGCACCCGATGCTATTGTTGTTGTGGTATCCAATCCTCTTGATGTTATGACCTATGTCGTCTTAAAAGAGACAGGATTTTCAAGAAAAAAGGTTCTGGGAATGGCCGGAATATTGGATAGTGCAAGAATGGCACATTTTATATATGAAAAGCTACAATATGGTGCTGGACAGATTCGTGCTACTGTTATGGGCGGACATGGTGATACTATGGTTCCCCTTCCTAAGTTTACAACTGTAGCAGGTGTTCCTATTGATGATTTATTGGACTCTGAAGAGATTGGAGAGATTGTTAGAAAAACCAGAAATGGTGGAGCGGAGATTGTCAATCTATTAGGGAATGGCTCTGCATACTATGCACCTGCAAAATCAACAACTGTAATGGTAGAGGCAATTTTAAGAGATACAAAACAGATACACTCATGTGCTGTTATGTTAGAAGGGGAGTATGGATATTCAGATATAGTGTCTGGAGTTCCTGTTATGATTGGAGCAGGTGGAGCTGAAAAGATTATTCAGATGGGACTTAAACCTCTTCAGATAGATAGATTTGGGAAATCTGTAGCTTCGGTGCAGAATATGGTCGATAAATTAAAGAAGATGAACTTTTTTAAGAAATAGTTATTAAAGTAATATATGTTACTCTTCTGCTTTTAATAGTAAAAAAGGATAGATTATGATAAATAAAAGACGAGTAGCAATAGTCGGTGTAGGAGCAGTTGGAGCCACTACAGCTTATACCTTAGCTCTCAATGGGGCTTGTAGTGAGATAATTTTATACGATATAGTTTCAGATATTGCAGTTGGAAAAGCTATAGATATAGCCCAATCAACAGGCTATTCTCCAAGAGGCACACTCATTAGAGCTGTAGTCAAACCTGAAGAGATAGTTGATTGTGATATTGTTATTGTTACAGCAGGAGTTCCACGAAAGAAAGATATGAGTAGAGCAGATTTGCTAAATATCAATGCAAATATAGTTAAAGAGGTATCTTTAAATATTAAAAAATATTCACCAGAAGCTATAATTATATGTGTATCTAACCCCTTAGATGTTATGAATTTCGTTATTCAAAAGGTAACAGGGTGGAATAGAGATAGAATTATCGGTATGAGTGGTGCATTGGATAGCTTAAGAATGGTATATCAGATATATAAAAAGTTAGGTTTTGGAGCTTCTCAAATTAGGGCTATGGTAATTGGTGAACATGGGGAAAATATGATACCATATCCAGAAATTTCAGATGTGGGAGGGGTTCCACTCACAAAACTACTCTCTAAGAGAGATATAGAGGAGATTGTTCAAAAGACAAAATATGGTGGAGCAGAGATAGTTAAATATCTAAAGACATCGGCATTCTATGCACCGGGTAGAGCCATAGCTGTAATGGTTGAGGCTATATTAAATGATGAAAATAAAATAATCTCAAGCTCTGTTATACTTGATGGTGAGTATGGATATAGAGGCGTATCTATTGGTGTTCCTGTTATTATTGGCAGAAGTGGAGTTAAAAAGATAATTGAGCTTGATTTCGATGAGGTAATTAGAGAGAAGTTTGACTTAGCTGTGAAATCTATTAAAGATAATATTGCCATTTTAGAAAATAGTGATTTTTTTAATAAATAGGATTAGAGTTGAAGTGTAAACATTTTGGGGAGTGTGGCTCTTGTAGTATATATGGAATTAATTACCAAGATGAGTTAGAAGATAAAAAGAGAAGAGTTTTATCTCTCCTCTCTCCCTTTGGTGTAGAGGAGTTAGAGCTATTTAGCGGAGATGATTCACACTATAGAGCAAGAGCAGAGTTTAGAATATGGCATCATAATGGTAGAGTAGATTATGCTATGGGACGACTTAATAGAAAGGGTATTATAACCATTGAGGAGTGTCCAAAAGTTATCTTACCTATCTATAATCTTCTATCTCCACTACTATCTAAGATTAATAGCTCAAAAATTTTAAAGGAAAAGTTATTTTCCATTGAGTTTCTAAGCTCAACCATAGGTGATATTTTGGTCACTATGATATACCATAAGAGGTTAGATGATGTATGGATAGATGAGGCCAAAGAGTTAGAAGAGAAGTTTAATATATCAATTATTGGAAGAAGTAGAAAACAGAAAGTTATATTGAGTAGAGATTTTATTACAGAAAAGCTTTTTATAGATAATAGAGAGTATATCTATAGACACTATGAGGGTGGATTTACCCAACCAAACCCTGCTATTAATATTAAAATGATAAATTGGGCTATAGAGCAGGCAAAGGGTATCTCTTATGGAGATTTTTTAGAGAGCTATTGTGGACTTGGAAACTTTACAATTCCACTATCCAGATATTTCAATAGAGTCTTAGCCACAGAGATAAATAAAAGATCAATCCAATCCGCAAAAGAGAATGCTATTTTAAATAATATAACAAATATAGAGTTTATTAGACTCTCATCGGAAGAGATGACAGAAGCACTTAGAGGAAAGAGAGAATTTAGAAGATTAAAAGATATTGATTTAAATAGTTATAACTTCTCCACAGTTTTAATTGACCCACCAAGGGCAGGTTTAGATAGTGCAACTATTAAACTTATATCAAATATAGATAATATTATCTATATCTCATGTAACCCATATAGTCTAATTAGAGACTTAAAGTTACTTACTAAGACTCATGAGATAAAATCTTGTGCTATATTTGACCAGTTTCCACACACACCCCATATTGAGTGTGGAGTATCATTAACATATTCTTAGGTGAACTACCCAACCGCTGAGACGATTACTAAAGAAACTCTCTTCGTTCGTTTTTCTACTTAAAGATGATTAAAGCCTCTCCAACCTATCTAATAGCTCTCTATAATTATATCTATATATATATCGAGTGGTGGTATAGTATAGGAGAGCATATCTAATATACTCCATAAACTCTTCTATTTTAATGGAGGCACTATATGAGTTTAAGAGAGTCTCTACCAACTCTATATCTAAAATAGTATCTCTAAAGCAGAAACTAACTGCAACCACTGCCAAGTCAAAATAGAAATCTCCAATAGAGAAATCACTAAAATCATAAACTCCTGATAATTTTCCATTTTTAAATTTACAGTTATCTATAAATAGGTCACCATGTATTACTCCATCTCTATTTAGGTTAATATCTATTGAGTTAAAATAGTCCATAAGAGTTCTATTTCTGGAGGAGATAATTAACTCTTTTAATCTATCTCTATTAGATAGCTCTTGAGAGTCTATTTTTATATTCTGTCGATGGAACTCTTTTAAAAATCTACCTATTTGATATACCTCATCTTGAGTTGGAGTCTGAATTATATCTCCCTCTATCTGAGTATATATTAGTGCTATCTGGTTATCTATTGTAAATTTGTCTATCACTTTTGGAATGGGAAGATTGGAGATAGAGTTTAAGAGTTCTATCTCACCATTAACTCTATCTGATTGGCTACTAAAGAGTTTTAAAACATATCTATTATCTAAAAGATATACTGTTGAACTAACTCCATTAGTAGTAGGGATTAAATTATATTTTTGATACTTAAGAGGCAGTTCTCTTTTATATATCTCTCTCTTTACACCCATCTAAGTTCTATATTCAGCATTAATCTTAACATACTCATAGCTTAAATCACACCCATAAGAGGTAAACTCTCCACTACCTACACCTAAGTCACATATTATCTTAAAACTATCCCGCTTCATAATCTTATATGCTCTCTCCTCTCTATCTCTATCCAACTCTCTTTGGGTATCTGAATAGATTAGAAGATTATCATAGTATATCTTTAAGCTCTCTTCGCTACACTCCACCCCTGTAGCTCCAATAGTTGATGCAATTCGTCCCCAATTTGGGTCTTCTCCAAATAGAGCAGTCTTAACAAGTAGGGAGTTACTTAAGGCTCTACTTACTCTTTCAGCCTCGAGACTATCTTTTGCACCTTTTACCTCAAAGGCTATTAACTTATTTGCTCCCTCTCCATCTTTTAAAATCATCATTGCAAACTCAAATAGCATTCTATTTAGTGCCTCTCTAAATGCCTCTCTATTATAACTATTAGAGAGTCCATTGGATAGTAACATAACTGTATCGTTTGTAGAGGTATCTCCATCAACTGAAATTCTATTAAAAGATTTCTCCGTAGCTTCACTTAAAAACTCTTCCATATCCGATTTAGGGATTTTTGCATCTGTTGTTACAAAGCATAACATTGTAGCCATAGCAGGATTTATCATTCCAGCACCTTTACAGACACCTGCTATATTGAAAGAGTCTCCACTATCAAGTTCAACTCTAAAAGATAGTTCCTTTTTAAAACTATCTGTTGTCATAATGGCTCTTGCCAATCTGTCTGAATTTTTGGCATTAAAATCAAACTTCTCAAAAGATGAGGTTATCTTCTCTATATCCAATCTATATCCAATAACTCCCGTTGAGGACATTATTGGATTTTCTACTGATATATAGTTAGATAATCTATTAAATATCTCCTCGATATCTTCTACCCCTTTCTCTCCTGTCATTGCATTTGCATTTTTGGAGTTTATGAGTAGAAAATTTGTTTTAAAATCTTTAGGATATTTTTTAAAATGGATAATTGGCGAGGCTTGAAATCTATTGGTTGTAAATCTAACAGATATATCACAGAGAGCCTCTGAACGGATAAATCCTACATCTTCATCTTGAGAGCTTTTCATACCCACATTTACACCATCGCAACAAAAACCTTGAACATTTGAAATTCCACCCTTTAGTGAAAATATATTAAACATAATATAAACTCA
>JALWZK010000184.1 GCA_027002665.1 Campylobacteraceae bacterium
GAGTTTATGTGCCGATGTCCTAGAAGTGGGTATCCCGATTTTGCAACTATTAAACTTAGTTACTCACCGGATAAAAAGGTAATTGAGTTAAAGGCTCTTAAGCTATATATTAATAGTTTTATGGATAGATATATATCTCATGAAGATTCAGCTAATGAGATTTTTGATACTCTAAAGCGAAATTTAAAACCGAAATGGATAAGAGTTGTAGCAGACTTCAATCCAAGAGGTAATGTGCATACCGTAATTACTATTGATAGTAGAGGTTAAAAATTTAAAGGAGATAAGATGATAAGAAAGATATTGATGATAGCTCTCTTTATAGGACTATTTAGTGGTTGTATAACTGTTGACCCACAAGGTAGAGGTTACTCCATTGCTGTGCCAATTGGAGTTATAAATTCAACTCTCTCAGAGAAGTTTCCTGTCGATAGAAAACTAAAATATGGCATAATAAGTGGAAATTTAAATATATCCAATCCAAATATCTTAGGTGCAAAGGGAAAAGATAAGTTGGGAGTTGGAACAGAGTTTAAATTTACAAATTTTCTTATTCCAGATGGGATTTCAGGTAAGATTAATCTATCCTCAGGAATTAAATATGACCCGCAGAGTAGAAACCTATATTTAAAAAATCCAATAGTGGATACAATTAAATTTCAAAATGAGTCCCTTTTGCAAAAACTTCCTACAGGAATACAGAATGCTATTGGTGCAATAGTGGCAGAGACTATTGCTCAAAAGCCTATATATAATATCAAGAGTGGAACTCTCGCCTCTGGACTTATTAAGGGTATAGATGTGCGTGATGGACAGGTATTTTTAACTTTTGGATTGTAAAGTGAATAATAAACCCAGATATACCATTTTTAAAAATTCAAAATATGCCATAGAGGGGTTAATCTATGCTATTAAAAATGAGACATCTTTTAAGATAGAGTTAGCAGTAGCTGTTATATTTTTTCCTATAATCTATTTTTTGGATTATGAATTGATATATAAGTTGGTTCTTATTGTTACATTTGTTCTAATTTTAATAGTTGAGCTTATTAACTCATCTATTGAGAATGTTGTGGATTTAGCTACTCAGGAGATACACCCCTTAGCAAAATCTGCTAAGGATATTGGAGCTACTGCTGTTTTGTTTGCTATTTTGCTTCATTTATCTTGTTGGGTTATTATACTAAGTTCTTTATAAGATAAAGTCTCTATTATCAGATATAATAGTAGGATTAAAGAGAGAGGAGGATAGCTCCTAAAGCCTGAATATAAAATGAAAAAACAGAATATATATCTGGTATTATATATACCACTACTACTATTTTCAGATTTAAATATTGATAAGATAAGTAGTGTTCTGTCTGCTATAAGACTTAATGGTAATCCTGTGATATTTTATAGTGAAAATAGAAGATTTTTTAATAGATTGAAGGTTAAAAAGTCCGATTCTGTTCAAGAGGCTAATGTTATAATTTCTCCTAATAAAAAACCTAAAAATAAGATAGCTATTGTAGATAGTTATAGCAAACTAAAGAGTAATCATAATAGTATAGGTGCTATTTATATT
>JALWZK010000185.1 GCA_027002665.1 Campylobacteraceae bacterium
ATATTGGGGTATCGCCAAGCGGTAAGGCCACGGTTTTTGGTACCGTTATTCGGGGGTTCGAATCCCTCTACCCCATCCACAACTATCGCGGAATAGAGCAGTCTGGTAGCTCGTCGGGCTCATAACCCGAAGGTCAGAGGTTCAAATCCTCTTTCCGCAACCAAATGCGGGAATAGCTCAGTTGGCTAGAGCGTCAGCCTTCCAAGCTGAGGGTCGCGGGTTCGAGTCCCGTTTCCCGCTCCATTTTCATTTTTATTTCCCCTTCTTTTCTTTTTAAACTACTATCTTAGATAAAAATAGAGTTAGTAGTGTTAGTAGTAGAACTCCCATTGGTCTAATATATAGTCTGCTATTTGTAATAATAAGAAGTATCACTGTCGTAGCAAACATTGTGGCAATATCAAATATATGATTCTGTAGAGATATTGGTATATCTCTTATAAATCCCGTAGTTCCAAGGACTATAGTTACATTTGCAAGATTTGAACCGATAATATTACCTATTGCTATTTCGGCTTTTCCTTTCATAATAGCGGAGATAGAGATTGCCAATTCGGGAAGAGATGTTCCAAAACTGATAAGTATTATACCTATTAACCACTCACTAATATTAAATGAGCGAGCAATAGCAGATGCACTCTCTACTGTAAAATCTGCACCGACAACTACCAAGAAGAGACCTATAATAAATAGTAAAATACCTTTAAATAGATGGAACTCCCCGTTAAATTCTATATTGTTAATTAATTTGGAGGAATCTTTAAATAGAAAACAGATATAACTTACCATTCCAACTATGAGTAAAATGGAGTCCAATCTGCTAATTTTCCCATCTATGGCCATAAGAATAAATATGATAGTGGCAATAGTTACCCAAGAGGCATCTTTTACGAAAAAACTGCTATTGAAACTTTTTCTCTTAAATATAAATAGAACTGTAGATAGGACAAGTGTTATATTAAATATATTACCTCCAACTATATTTGATATTGCAATATCTGGTTTACCGTTTAAATTGGCTGTGATTGTAGTTAAAAGTTCTGGAAAACTTGTTCCAAAAGCCACTAAGGTAGCCCCTATAATAGATTTTGGTATATGAAATTTTATCGCTATCTTTTCACTCTGGGTGATTATTAAATCAGAGCCAAAAATCAATGCACCTATTGCAAAGGTAAATATAACAAAGTCCATTACTCTCTCTCTGTTCTAACTATTAAACTATCGGGAAGGTTAAACTTCTCTATTAACTCTCTCTCTTTTCTTCTCATCTCTCCATTATCAACCTCATGGTCATATCCTAAGAGGTGTAGAGTTCCGTGGATAAATAGAAGTGATAACTCATCAGATATAGAGTGGTTTAACTCCTGAGATTTTTCGATAACCTTATCGGCAGAGATTAAAATTGAACCCAAAGGCATACTATCTAACTCTCCACTAATGGGGAAACTCAATACATCAGTGGGCATATCTATATCTCTAAATTTAGAGTTATACTCCCTTATTGTCCTATTATCACATATTCTAATATCTATATCTCTATCTGTTAGAGTAATATATATCTCTTCTAAAAGTTTTCTATTAATAGTTAATGTTGTTAAGTTTTCAATATTTAACATAAATATAAGTTTATCTAAAAGTTGGTAATATTCTTTTAAAAAAGGTTCAAGTTGTGAAAAAAAAGGCTATATGTATAATCTCAGGTGGAATGGATAGTGCATTAAGTGCAAAAATTGCACAATTAGAGAATTATGATATAATTGCACTCCATTTCAATTATGGACAGAGAACTGAAAAGAGAGAGTTGGACTCTTTTAGAAAAATAGCCAACTACTTAAATGTTAAAGAGAGTTATGAGATAGATTTAGATTTTTTTAAAACTATTGGAGCTTCTGCTTTAATAGATGAGAATTTAGATATTCCGATAGATGGTATAAAAGAGGGCATTCCAATAACCTATGTCCCATTTAGAAATGGAATTTTTCTCTCTATCGCCTCATCTCTTGCCGAAAAACATGGAGCAGAGGCGATATTTATTGGAGTGGTTGAAGAGGATAGTAGTGGATATCCCGATTGTCGAGAGAGTTATATATCTGCTATGGAGAGGGCAATAGCCTTAGGGACAAAAGATGAGACAGATATTAAGATTAAGATGCCTTTAGTCCATCTAAAAAAGTCTCAAATAGTCAAAAAGGCCTTAGAGTTGGGCGTTCCTCTGGAGCTTACTTGGAGCTGTTATCAGAGTGAAGATTTAGCTTGTGGTGTTTGTGATAGCTGTAGATTGAGATTAAAAGGGTTCGCTGAAGCCAATAGTAGAGATTTAATTAAATATAAGGAGTAGAAAGTGAAAAAGAGTATATTGATAGGATTCATATTTTTATTTATAGGTTGTAATGGGGATACTTCCTCTGTTTTAAAAGAGGTTTGGAGAAGTAGTGATAAAAAGTTATCAGTTCCAGAATCTGTAACTTATGATAAATCTAAAGATGTTATATATGTCTCAAATGTAAACGGTATAAAAAACCCTTGGAGCAATAATGGCGGGTTTATATCTAAGTTAGATAAAAATGGAAATATTCTGGTCTTAAAATGGGCGACAGGACTACAGGCTCCAAAAGGAATAGATATATTGGGGAATACCCTATTTGTCGCAGATTTAAATCAGGTAGTCCAAATAGATACAATTTCAGGTAGAATCCTACATAAATTTAAAGCTCCAAAAGGGATAGATAGACTAAATGATATAGCTTGTGATAATCAAGAGAAGAGATGCTTTGTATCAGATTCAGGAACTAAAAAGATATTTGAGGTATCTCAAAATGGGATATTTAAATTAATCTATAGAAGAGAGAACTCCAACAAGGCGGAGCAGAATGGACTACTGGTTGATGGAGACTATCTTATTATGCAGGGAAGAGTTGGGGAGCTAAAAGCGTTAGATTTAAAACGGAAAAAGATAAAAATTATTACTAAAGATTTAGATATTCCAATAGATGGCTTGACAAAATATAGAGATGGCGAATATATTGTATCTACTTGGAGTGGAGGTATCTATTTCATTAATAAGAGTGGAGAGGTTGAGAAGATATTTGGAGATAGTTTTAAGACAGCAGATATATTCTATTCAAAAGATTTAAATCTACTCTTAGTTCCAGACTTTTCTCACAATATTGTGGCATTTAAATTGGACAAATTGGAATAATTTAATAATTGATAGATGCTTCAATATTCTTAGCAGTTATCTCCTTTGTCTCTATATTATAGTATAAATTAGAGCCTTTTATCCTATTTTGATTCATTTGTAGGATAAATTCTCTATCTGTATGTGCTATTTTATCTTTAATACTATAGTTTAAATCATCTGTTGAGAATTGAAATTCATCTCCTCTTTTTAAGATAACACTATCTTTAAGTTGAATATAATCTTTTATATATATAGCTTTCTTAGATAGGATATTATATATCTTATTATGTGTAATATTTATATCTATCAGATAAAAGGAGTTCTTATCTTTTGTAGCCTCTTCTGCTCTTAATTGATTTTTTATTCCATTCTCATCTATCTCTAATAGAGAAAAGTTTTTAAAAAAAAACTCTTTTGTAGAGTTCGATTCTACCAATTTTACACTTTTGGGTTTCTCTATAAATATAAAAAAGCCTACTACCATTATTGATAGAATTAAGATATATTCAACTCTAAATACCATAATTTTAAATACTCCTCTTTTAAGTTCTCCAATTCAATGAGATACTCTATCATCTCCCGAACAGCTCCATCTCCCCCATCTTTAGATAATCTAATTGAGACAATATCCTTAATATAAGATGATGCATTATTTGGTGCAAATGATAACTTAGAAGCTTTTAAGAGATTATAATCGTTTAAATCATCTCCAATAGATGCAACACTATCCATAGTTAAGTGTAATATATCTAATATCTCCTCTATGACCTCCCTCTTATTATTAACTCCTTGATAGAAGTATTTAATTCCTAACTCTCTGGCTCTCCTCTCTACTATCTTGGATTCTCTTCCCGTAATAATAGCTACATCTTTACCAAGTTTAATCCAAGATGAGATGGCTAAACCATCTTTTACACAAAAAGATTTAAGCTCATCTCCATTTTGAGTATATGTGATTTTTCCATCTGTCATTGTTCCGTCAACATCGAGAACTATAAGCTCTATACTCATAAAACACCTTTTGTGCTGGGTATGCCAGAGTTTTTATTAATAGTTAATGCTCTTCTAAGTGCCACAGCAAGAGCTTTAAAAGATGCCTCTACTATATGGTGTCTATTCTTACCTCTATTTACTATAAGATGAATAGTCAATTTTGCATTAAATGCAAATGCTCTAAAAAACTCCTCAACTAATTCAACATCAAATGAGCCAATTTTTCCATCTATTGGCATATCAAATACTAAAAAGGGGCGATTAGATATATCTAAATCACAACTTACAGATGCTTCATCCATTACAACAGTAGCATTTCCATATCTCTCAATATTTTCTATGGGATATACCGCCTTTGCGAAGGCTTGACCAAGCACAATACCTATATCCTCTACGGAGTGGTGGTCATCGATATAGGTATCACCTTTACATAGAATATTTAAATCGATATGTGAATGTTTACTAAATGCCTCTAACATATGGTTAAAAAAACCTACGCCTGTATCTATATTATACTCCCCCAAACCTCTAAGTTTAAGTTTAACACTTATCTGTGTCTCTTTTGTATTTCGAGATACCTCTATCATAATCTCTCCTAATTAAAAAATTTAGATAAGATACACTCTTATTTCTAATATAAAGTTTATTTTAAAATTAAATTTATATTAAATATATGATATAATCATATCCATATAATATAAAATAAGGTTATCTTTTGAAAAAGTCTGCATTTACACTTATTGAGGTTGTTTTTGTTATTATTGTCTTAGCCATTCTGGCATCTGTTGCTATGGATAGCACCGATAGAGATTTAAAACAGGAGGCGAGTGAGACTATTTTATCTCATATTAGATTGGCACAACAGTTGGCACTCAATGATAATAAACATAGAAGCGATAGTAATCCGTTATGGCAGAGAGCCTATTGGAGATTTGAGTATGGTAAATGTAGTAGCATTGATGACTACTATTATAGAGTAGGTTCAGATAGAGATATGGACGGTTTAATTGATAAGAGTGAATCGGCAATTAACCCAATAGATGGAAAATATCTATATACATTCAATAGTTGCAACTCTTTACAAGATAATGAGAGTCCCACTGTTCTTCTTGGAAAAAAATTTGGTGTAAAAAAGATTAAAAAATATGGTGGTTGTAGTAGTGTTCAACATATAGCTTTTGATTATTTAGGTCGTCCACACCATCAGATTGCAAGTTATGGCTCAGCAGATTTTTCGAAAATAATGAAACAAGATTGTAATATTACATTTATATTAAAAAGTGACCAAGATGATGATGGAGTAGATGATAACTTTACAATCACAATAGAGGCTGAAACGGGACATGCCTATATTGTAGGAGAACCAAATCTATAAAATTATAATATTTTTTTCAAAAATCCCTTGACATTAAAAAAAAATTTGTCTATAATACGCCTCCACAAACGAAAAGAAGTTTGAGTGGTCTTTAACAACTAAATATAAGTGAAGAGTAAGTCAA
>JALWZK010000186.1 GCA_027002665.1 Campylobacteraceae bacterium
TTGATAAACTTCTCGACTATTTTGAGCTAAATAATTTTATTTTAATAGATAAAGATATTAAATTAGACTGTAACAATAGAGAGTTAATAATTGATGATAATAAAATAAAATTAACTAAGAAAGAGACAATATTTATGAAACTCTTAGCCCAGAATAATATTGTCACCTATGAGATGATGTATGAATATATGTGGGATTATGATAAAGCACCAAGTGCCGATGCTATTAAGTCTTTTATAAGGAAATTGAAAAAGAAACTCCCTTTTGATATGATTAAAAATCAACATAGTGTAGGATACTATCTAAATATCTGAATGTAATCTATTGTGGAAAAATTGTAACATAATAAATATAATTTATGTCACACTATTACTATTAAAGACACTTATAATTCCTTAAGATATAATCTAAATAAATTCTTATTTAAAGGACATAGCAGTATGGATATTAAAATCTACAAATATGATGCTGTAATTGTTGGTGCTGGTTTAGCTGGTTTAGCAGCAGCAAAGGAACTAACAGAGGCAGGTAAAAAGACAGCTGTAATTACAAAACTTCACCCATTGAGAAGTCACTCAGGTGCGGCACAAGGTGGAATAAATGCCGCACTTGGCAAAGATGACTCTACAGAACTCCATGAATTTGATACTGTAAAAGGCTCTGACTATCTCGCAGACCAAGACGCAGTAGAGCTTATGTGTAGTAAAGCTCCTGAGACTATTCGTTGGGCAGAGAGAATGGGAGCAGTCTTTTCGAGAAATGAAGAGGGAGATATTGCAATACGACCTTTTGGTGGGCAGAGTAAACCAAGAGCATGTTATGCAAAGGATAGAACAGGACTGACACTCCTTCAAACCATATATGAACAGGCATTTAGAGCTGGTATTGAGGTGTTTGATGAGTGGTATGCAGGTGATTTGCTATATAAAGATGGGAAAGCTTATGGTGTAGTAGCCTACAATATAAGAGACTCCAAGGAGATGGCAATTTTTAATGCTAAGGTAACAATGTTCGCAACGGGTGGACATGCAAGGGCATATAGATTTAACTCAAATGCACATGCAAATACAGGTGATGCTCTCTCCATTGTTGCAAGACATGGATTACCACTTGAGGATATGGAGTTTGTGCAGTTTCACCCAAGTGGACTTGGTGGAAGTGGGATTTTAATATCAGAAGCAGCAAGAGGAGAAGGTGGACGACTCTATAATAGTGAAGGTGAAAGATTTATGAGTAAATATGCACCCAATGCTATGGAGTTGGCGTCGAGAGATGTTGTAAGTAGAGCTATTATGGAGGAGGTTCGTCAAGGTAAAGGTGTTGGAAAAGATAAACAGTCTGTAAATATTGACTTAACCCATTTAGATCCAGAGATTATTCTAACAAGACTACCAGAATTGAGAGAGTTAGCAATAGCATTTCAAGGTCAAGATATGTTAAAAGAGCCTATTCACATCTCTGCTACAGCACACTACTCAATGGGTGGTATTCCTGTAAATATCAATTGTCAAGTGCGTAAAAATCCAAATGAGTTGGTAGAAGGGTTCTATGCAGCCGGTGAGTGTAGCTGTGTATCTGTGCATGGTGCAAATAGATTGGGGGCAAACTCTCTACTTGAAGCTCTATTCTTTGGACGACATGCAGGAGAGAATATGATAAAGGCATTAGATAGTGGAATAGAGTTAAAAGAGGCAACCGAAGATGATGCGAAGAGATTTATTGAGGAGTTTAATAGAATTAAAACCTCAAATGGAAAAGAGAGAGTGGCAAAATTGAGAGAGGAGCTTCAAAATGGTATGACTGCCGATGCAGGGGTATTTAGAAGTAAAGAGTCACTTGAGAGACAACTTAAACTTATTGATGAGCTATTAGAGAGATACAGAGATATTCGTATAGATGATAAATCGGATACATTTAATACCGACCTTCAAGAGGCATTGGAGCTTGGTCACATGTTAGAGTTCTCCAAGTTTATCGTAGTTGGTGCATTGGCAAGAGAAGAGAGTCGAGGTGGTCACTATAGAGAGGATTTCCCAAAGAGAGATGATGAGAGATTTTTAAAACACACTTACGCATATATGGATAAAGATTATAATATTAGCATTGAGTGGGGTGATGTAGTCCTTGGTAAGTTTGAGCCAATGGAAAGAAAATACTAAGGAGGTGACAATGGATAATAGTAGCAGAAAAGTAACAATAAAAGCTTTTAGATTTAATAAAGAGACAGACTATCTTCCATACTATAAAAGTTATGAGATGGAGATTGGAAAAGATGAGCTAATCTTAGATATTATGAATAGAATTAAGTGGGAGCATGATGGAAGTTTCTCATATCGCCGTTCATGTCGTCATGGTATCTGCGGAGCTTGTGCCATTAAGGTAAATGGTAAGGCAACCTTAGCTTGTAAGCAGAATGCGATAGAGCTTTTAAATCTATTTAATAATGAGCTTGTGCTTGAACCATTAAGCGAAAAACGGGCTATGAAAGATATGATTATAGATAAAAAGGATTTCTGGGATAAGCATGAAAAGGTTACACCATATCTTGTAGCAGATATTGACCCACACCCAGAGCATGAGACAAAACAGTCAATTGAAGAGGCAGATAACTTCCTTGATGCAGATTTATGTATTCAGTGTGGTGCATGTCACTACTCATGCCCTGTAATTGAGGTAAATGAGGATTACTTTGGACCTGCGGCATTTGTGGCAGCCTATAGATTTGCTATTGACCCACGAGATAATGCAGGAAAAGAGAGACTTAAAGAGACTGCTAAGATGGGACAAGGTGTCTGGGATTGTGTAAAATGTTTTGAGTGTGCAGAGGCTTGTCCAAAAGAGATTAATCCTATTGAGAAGATTACAAAACTCCACAATATGCAGTTCGAGCAAGGAGTTGCAAAAAGCAATGTAGCTACAAGACACGCTGAAGGGTTTGTTAGAAGTATTAAAAAACATGGTTTCTTAGATGAGGCAGATATTGTTCTCTATTCAGAGGGGTATCTTGGAATGTATAAGCATATAAAGACAGCTATTAAGATGATGAAAGCTGGAAAAATCCACTGGAACGATGCTCTACCGTGGGTTGATAATGTGCCAAAATCTAAAAATTTAAGTGAGATACAGAAATTAATCCAAATCTCAATGACAAATAAGCTATAAGGAGAAGAGATGAGTCAATTACACTATGCACTATATACAGGCTGTACCGCAAAGCAATCAACACCCGAACTACTGTCATCTACTCTTGCAGTAGCCAGAAAATTGGGAATAAAAATTACAATCTTAGAGGAGGCAAGTTGTTGTGGTGCTTCTCATCTACAAGATTTTGATGAGTTCTTAGCACATGTCCTAAATGCCAGAAATATCTGTTACGCAGAGAAACTTGGACTTACAATGATTACAATATGTAACACTTGCCAACTAAACTCTGCTATGACCAAACACGCCTTAGATACCAATCCAAAACTTAAAGCAAGAGTCAATGAGAAGTTGGCAGAGGTTGGATTGGAGTATAAAGGGACAAGTGAGATAAAACACTTCTTATATGCTTTGACAGAAGATTATGGATTGGAGGCTATTAAAGATAAGGTTGTAACTCCACTTAGTAACTTTAACATTGCACCATTTTATGGGTGTCACAATATACGACCAAGTGAACTACACCATAAGAGTAATGGAGGCGAAAATGCTTATGTTCCTAAATCTTTAGATAATCTAATAGAGGCTCTTGAGGGACACCCTATCGATTATAGCCACAAAAATAAGTGTTGTGGTTTCCATGTGGAGCTTCAAGCAAACCACACAAGTGAAGTTCTATCAGGAAATGCAATGGTTGATGCTATTGATAATAATGCAGATATGTTGGTAACTCCATGTCCTCTATGCCACTTAAAGATGGATACATATCAAGATGATATAGGTAGAGTAGTTGGAAGAGATATAGAACTTCCTGTGCTACATATGCCACAGATGGTTGCATTAGCTCTTGGTTGCACACCACAAGAGATTGGATTAAGCTTCCATGTTCAACCAGCTACACAGCTTATAGCAGAGGCAAAAGCATAAGATGAGATTATGTGTAGCACTCGATTTACCATCGGGTAGAGAGAATTTGGAACTTGCCAATAGGTTAAAAGCTTATGATATTTGGCTAAAGGTTGGATTTAGAACATATATTCGTGATGGAAAAGAGTTTATTAAAGAGTTAAAGAGGATAAACCCAAATTTTAAAATCTTTTTAGATTTAAAACTCTATGATATTCCAAATACTATGGCAGATGCAAGTGAAGAGATAGCAAAACTTGGTATTGATATGTTCAATATCCATGCAAGTTCAGGTTCTATTGCCATGAAGAGTGTTATGCAGAGACTATCTAAATATCCAGATAGACCCTTAGTTCTATCTGTAACTGCCCTAACATCATTTGATAATGATAGCTTTAAGGAGATATATGAGAAAGATATATCTACAAAAGTGGAGCAGTTTGCAAAGATGAGCTTTGAGAGTGGTTTAGATGGAGTTGTCTGCTCGGCATTTGAGAGTAGAGCTATAAAAGAGATAACCTCCAGAAATTTTATTACCCTCTCTCCTGCGATTCGTCCATTTGGAGAGGACGCAGGGGACCAGAAGAGAGTAGCTACATTGGAGATAGCCAAAAATGAATTGGTAGATTTCCCCGTAATTGGACGACCTATCTATAGAGATAAAAATCCAGCTCAGAAGGTGGAGGAGATATTGAAGAGGCTTTAGATATTATGTCAAAACCTAACCGATATATCTCCATATCCCTCCCTCTTATTAAAAATAGTAAAAACTTTTTAAAAATAGAGCATACTACACTACTTAAATCTTTTAAATATCTATTTAAGAGTGTAATTTTTGTTGGTTGGGGAAGAAAAAAATCTGGAATTTGGGCAGTCATTATGGCAAAACTCAGTAGGAATAGCTTTCTTCTATTGGAAGATGGATTTATTCGCTCCATTGGCTTAGGGGTAGAGGGGGCAAAAAGTTTCTCAATAGTTAAAGATGATATAGGTATATATTATGATGCTACAGCTCCATCAAGATTAGAAAATATATTAAATAGTTATGATTTTAAGAGTGATAGAGATTTAATGAGTCTAACTAAGAGAGCAAGAGAGAAGATAGTAGAGTATAAAATATCCAAATATAATAGTTTTAAAGAGATAGATTTAAGCTTTTTAGATACACAAGATGATAAAGTATTAATTATTGCTCAAACTAATAATGATAGTTCACTAAAATATGGATTGGCAGATAGATTTACAACTCAGCAGATGATAGATGATGCCATTAGAGACAATCCCTATAGTAAAATATATATTAAAATACACCCAGATGTAATATGTGGTAAAAAAGAGTCGGATATAGATATTAAAGATATTCCAAATAGTTGTATTATATTAAGTGAGAATATAAATCCCATAGAGTTATTAGGTTATTTTAGTAAAATATATACAAAAACATCAGGTATGGGAATGGAAGCCCTACTACTAAATAAAAAGGTTTACTGTTACGGTATGCCATTTTATGCAGGTTGGGGAGTAACCATAGATAGGTTAAAGATAAAACGAAGAGAGAGAAAATTGAGTATAGATGAGATATTTGCAGGGGCATATATCTTATATAGTTCATATTATATAG
>JALWZK010000187.1 GCA_027002665.1 Campylobacteraceae bacterium
GTTTATAGAAATGAAAAACAGTTTACCTCTATTTAACTTAGATGCACTCTTAGTTGAAGATAATCCTATTAATAGGAAAATGATGAAATATACACTTAAACAGATTGGAATTAATTGTGATATTGCCGAGAATGGACAGATAGGGTTTGATATGAGAAAGAAAAATAGTTATGATGTAATTTTTATGGATATACAGATGCCTATTATGAATGGAATTGATGCTACAAAGGCGATAATAAAATATGAAAAAGACAACAATTTAAAACATATTCCCATTATTGCTGTAACTGCAAATGCAGCGAGGGAGAATAGAGATAAGTTTCTATCTGAGGGAATGGACGAGTTTATAACAAAGCCGATTGATTTAAATCTGTTTTTA
Organism: Campylobacteraceae bacterium; assembly: GCA_027002665.1. GTDB lineage: Bacteria > Campylobacterota > Campylobacteria > Campylobacterales > Sulfurovaceae > UBA1140. The sequence continues at coordinate 380 of JALWZK010000187.1, forward strand.
AATATTTTAAAGAAATTTTTTAAAAATAAAAATATTCTTATATATAAAAAGACTACTATTGAGAGTAAAATTATTGGTGCTATAGTTCAGAAGTTGGGATATAGAGTTGATATTACAACCGATATAGATGAGTTTAAAGATTTATTAAATGGGAATAGCTACTATACTATCCTATTGGATAGAGTGACATCAGATATTCAACATAAAGAGATTAGCGAAATGGTGGAAAATCTTAATACTCCTACCATTCTATTTATAGATGAACAGACTGTAGTAACAGAGAGAGATAGAGATATATATTCAGATATAACATTATGTAAGGCGGCCTCTTTCGATAAAATTAGAGATAAAATAGTAAATTTACAAGAGAGATTGCAACCTAATAAAAGCTCCATATAGTAGTGGTTCTCTATCGTGTAGAGAGGTCTGTTTCATTTTTAATTCCACTTCCAAGAGAAGATTAAATATCTTAAGCAGAGCATTTAAAGTTAATTTTGTAGCAATTTTAACTCTCTGCTTCTCTATATTTCTTGGAAGTTTATACCCTATAATCTCCTCTGAATTGGAGTTGCCATAGAGTTTAATATGGAGATGAAATAGATATATCTGATTGACAAAAATCTCTGTAGCTCTGAGAGTGGCAAACTCATCAATCCCCAATCTCTCTATTCTATTTAAAATATCAATAATCGGTTCTCTATTAAAAATCTTTGCAATAAGATTATCTATACTTAGCGGGGAGGTTGCATAGACTAATCTATCTATATCCGTAGTTGTTATTTTACCCTCTAAGATGGATAACTTATCCAACTCATTTATAGATAGAGTTAGATTTCCATCTAAGAGTATCAGTAGATGTTGCAGAGTGGCACTATCTATATTTAAACCTATACTTCTGGCTCTTTGGGTGAGTAACTCTATGCTCTCTCTCATATCTGGTTTAAATAGCCTAACCCAAACAGCTCCCTTTTTAGATGTAAAGGAGCTGTGCATACTCTTTGCATCTCTATCTTTGCCTTGGAAGTGAAAAATTAAATAGTTATTACTATTTTTATATACTAAATCTACAAGAGTATCTAATTCCCTCTTAGGTATCTTTTTATCTCTCTTAATTATAAGTAGATTTATTTCACCAAATAGTGATGTTTGAGATAGATATGATTTGGCACAATTAAAATC
>JALWZK010000188.1 GCA_027002665.1 Campylobacteraceae bacterium
GGATATAAGGTATGATACTCCAATTTTATAGTTGAGCCATCAATAGTAAATATAGGAACTATATTATCTTTATTAGTATATGACATTACTGTATGGTTTATATCATCTTGATTAGATGGTAATCTATTTGGATTTTCAAATGGGTGTTTTAACCCTAAAGCGTGTCCTAACTCATGAACAATAGTTATCCAACCACCATCACCTCTATCTAATCCATAACTCTTTGGGTCACTATTAAAAGCATTTGATAAAAAAACATCTCCACCATAGTCTGGGTTATCTGCTGGATAGAAACTAAAACCTGCTTGATTTTCAGGCATATCGACCATATTAAATCTTATATCTCCACCATCTGCTACTTTAGTCAGTTTTATATCTAAGAGAGAGTTAATCTCTTGTGTAATAGAGTTTACTGTATCTTTTTGAGCCTGATTTAACTCATGCCAATTATCGGTAAGTCCATCTTCGGGATAGTTATAATAGCTATCTGGAATAGATTGATTAAAGCTATATGTTAGCTCTTTTCTATCCCAATGGGTTGTAGAGTCTATTGAGGATACACCTGTGCTATCAAGTGTGCTTATATCTTCTAATCCATAATTGGTATGAGATAGACTGGGATTGGTTGGTTGAGTATCTGAATTTATCTCATTAGATATAGTATCTTTATTAATAGTATCTACTCTATTTAAAATATCTATGGCATCATCTCTATCTTTTAGTAAATCTAATCCATCTATAACAGTTTTAATAGTAGCTTTATTATCAGTTACATGAGATAGGATTTTAATAGAAGATTTAAATGCTGGGTCTTTATCTAATGAAGATGAGTTAGAGGGGTCTGTTTTAGGATTTAAATCTGTTCTACTCTTAAGAGTATCTATATAGTCTAAAGATAGAGTGACTTTATTTTCTATAAGTGCCTGTCTTGATAGTGCTGTTGTAATCTCCTCTTTTGATAGATTTGCATATTGAGGGTCATTTGGATTAAAATCTAAAGAGATAGAGATAAAATCTGCAACCATATCAGATTTACTCATACCACTATCTAATTTTGTAGTCCAGTAGTCTATTCCACCACTATCTCCAGCTTTACCTAAAGTATTTTTATATATAGCTTCAACAAACTCTCTATTATTAAGTCCACTATAAAGGTCTGTAAATTTAGGGTGAGATGCAAAACCCTCTGCTAGTTTACTAATGGCATTATCTTCACCCAATATAGAGGCTTGATTTTCCCAATACTTTAACCCTTCTTCATCTCCTGCTCTATTGAAAAAAGCTATATAGAGTCCTACTATCTTATCTTTGAGTGTTGCCATGGCTATACCTTTTGAAAATAAATTTTAGGCTCAAGTCTCGATATTCCAATAAATTGATTTCCCTTAACTCCTGCCACCTCAAACTCAGACGCATGGTCTAACCAGTGGGAGCAGTTTTCAAGATGTGTATCTTTTGAGTGAATAGCTGTTGTTAGGCTATATTTGCCTACTCCTATATTTAGAGGCATACTAAAGCTACAGATATACTCACTATCTTTTTGAAAATCTATATC